>JAAZCO010000142.1 GCA_012513235.1 Gammaproteobacteria bacterium | reverse complement strand
AATACCCAACGCGGATAATTTACTTGCTTGCACCAACTCATCTTGCGCACGCACGAGTTCTTGCTGGGCAGACTCACGCTCTAATACTTCTTGTTTAAGACGACTATTGAGCGTTTGTAAATCTTGGGTACGGGTGCGCACATTATCTTCGAGAACGCGTTTTGCATGAGCATCCATGGCTATGCGCTCAAGATAATGACGGCGACGCTGCATCATTAAGCTTAAAATCAACAACACCGCTAATAACGATATTGTCGCAACAGCCATTGCTGTACGTACAGGTTCATTGATTAAACGTTGCGGCGCTAAAATACTGACTTGCCAGCCAAGATGATCCAAGTGCTTATCAAAGGTCAGCCAATCCAATTGATTAAGACTAATAGGCTTTGGCATCACCGATGTATAAGGCCGATCCTCAACTACACTACGCTGTTCTGTGCGGGTCAGTTCGCGTGTTGCGTTAAAGCGCCAATCAGCGTTTGAAGTGAGAATCACAACACCATTTTTATCAGTTACCATTAACTGTTCTGGCGTCTGCCCCCACAAAGTTTCGGTATAGTCCAGATCGACTTTCACCACAATAACGCCAATCACTTCACCTTGCGCATACACTGCATTGCCAAAGTAGTAACCGCGCTTGGAAGAAATATTACCTAAACCAAAGAACTCACCAGTAAAGCCTTTTAAAGCATTATAAAAATACGGACGAAAAGCATAATTGCTTCCAACAAAACTATGCTCCTCCTGCCAATTAGAAGCAGCCAATGTTGAGCCTTGCGTATCCAGCAAATAGATCACATCAGCACCGGTTTGCTGTTGAATACGCTGCAGTAATCTATTTGCTGTCTGCAGTGCATGCGCATTTTCTGGCATCAATAACGTTTGCTGCAGATCAGGCAAACGCCCCAATATTTTTGGCAGCACCTCATAACGCTGTAATGTGCCTAATAAGTTAGCGACAAATAAATCTAACGTTTGTACGTTTTTACGCTGCAACCCCTCTAAATAATAACTTTCGACTAATCGCTGTATTGGCCAGAGCAGCGTTATAAAAAAAAAAGCCAGCAACAACAAATTACGTCGGCGTGGTTTTGCAAACACCATACTTATCCCCTGGGCATACTGACGGATTCAGCGTCATAAAACTCTAGTTTAACGCTTGACTCAGTTATTATTGAACGAATAATGCATTCGCCACTTTATGCGCGACAAACCTATGTGCAGGCCTCATGCAATCGATATCATCTCAATGAGCGTTAACCAAAAGTTAACACTGCATTAAAATAAAGCATATATACAAAACACCGAGCAATTTGCAATGATATTAATGTGAAAACCAATTCTATTATCTAGCGCAATTAAGCGTTGAGTCAGTCAACAAAGACGTTTACGAACGTGTGACTCAAATTTATCTGCAAAGCTCATTCGCTACCTTAATAAGGCGCTGTATAACATGATCGAATTTCTTATCAATATGATGATTGGTGGGTTGCTGGGTTTATTTGGTGGTTTACTCGGCATCGGCGGCGGATTATTTGCCATACCAACGCTTAGCCTGATGTACGGTATGGACCAACAACTCGCGCAAGGCACAGCACTAGCGATGGTTGTGCCTAATATTGTTTTAGGTATTTACAAGTACAATCAGCGCAATAAAATCGAGTGGAAAACAGCTGCTATTTTAGGTTTCTGTGCGTTTGCTCTTTCATGGTTTGGAGCTCTGATTGCTATCGACCTTGATCATCGTGTGATGCGCCAAATCTTCATTGGCTTTCTGATTTTCATTGCTATTTGGAACATTCTGCAAATGCTCGCAAAACGCAGTGATGGTGGCTTGCGTGACTTAGCTTGGCCATACTTTGCAGGGCTAGGCAGTATTTCTGGTTTTTTCGGTGGGCTGTTTGGCGTGGGCAGTGCGGTTGTAGCAACACCGGTACTCACACTGTTTTTTGGTGCTACTCAAGTCGTGGCGCAAGGCTTATCTTTAGCCATTGCAGTACCAACCACAGCAGCCACATTAGTCACTTATAGCATGCACGATCAAGTGAACTGGAGTACTGGTATCGCCATGGCGATTGGTGGTGTACTGACCGTCAGTTATGGGGTACGCGCAGCACACAGCTTGCCACAAAACGCGCTAAAAATCATCTTCAGTGTGTTTGTGCTGATCAGTGCGGCCTTGCTCTACGGACAATTATAAAACATAACAACCAGCGCCACGCGTTACTCTGACAGGGGCAGACTCAACTCCCCCTTGCCAGTTTGACTCATCAGTCAAGTCTGACTCGCTCAGCAAACTGGCGTATAGTACGCGCTCGCAACGCCTACTCTTAGGTGCCTATGGTTCCCTCACCCCATTCAAAAAGGTGTCTTATGTTTGATCTATCCGGCCCACGGCAACGTGCGGCGGTGGCAACGCTTATTGCGTTCCACATATTTATTGTAATTGCCAGTAACTATCTGGTGCAATTCCCTATGCAGCTATTGGGCTGGCAAACGACGTGGGGGGCATTTAGTTTTCCATTCATTTTTCTCGCCACCGATCTCACTGTACGTCTATTAGGCAAGCAACCAGCACGACGGGTCATCGCCTATGTAATGCTACCTGCTCTACTCATTTCTTATGCAGTATCGGTTGTTTTTCAGGAAGGGAGTTTTCGTGGAGCTGATTCTTTACTGGTGCTTAACACATTTGTTCTGCGTATTTCCTTAGCGAGCTTTGCGGCATATGCGGTGGGGCAGCTGGCGGATATTCAGGTGTTTGATCGTTTGCGCCAACTTAAACAATGGTGGATCGCCCCAACAGCATCTACGGTACTCGGCAACTTACTCGACACTTTTGTGTTCTTTGCTATCGCCTTTTGGTACAGCAGCAATACATTTATGGCCGAACACTGGGTGGAAATCGCTATCGTCGACTATGTGATCAAAATACTGATCAGCTTATTGTTATTTATCCCCTTATACGGCGTGCTATTGAACCTATTGATGCGTTTTATGGGAAAACCAACACCAAATTCGCTCATACGTGAGACACGCTAGAAGCAGGTCCGCACAGGTCAATTTCTGTACGCACCCATCCATGTAACTATTATAAAAATAAGGATTCATATAATGGAAGAGAACTTTTGGCAAGCGCGCTGGCAGTGTGATCAGATTGGTTTTCATCGTCAAAAAGTGAACTCACTACTCATGAAGCATTGGCCATCTTTACAGCTCCCACAAGGAAGTTGTGTACTGGTTTCCTTGTGCGGTAAAAGCTTAGATTTGCGCTGGCTCGCGGAACAAGGCCATTCAGTACTGGGTGTTGAACTGGTTGAAAAAGCGGTGATTGACTTCTTTTTGGAGCAACAATTAGCACCTGTGATAACACAGCAAGGTGCCTTTAAGCGCTATAGTACCGGTGCTATTACCATTCTCTGCGGTGATTTCTTTGCTTTAAGCACAGATGACTTAACCAATGTAGATGCCTTTTATGATCGTGCCGCTTTAGTCGCTCTACCTGATGCGCTACGTACACGTTATGCAACCCATTTAAATACTCATCTACCGCAAGGCTGTGTAGGCCTACTGATGACCGTAAACTATCCGCAAGATCAGATGCAAGGCCCTCCTTTTGCTGTTTCCCCAGAGGATGTTGAGCAGTTATTGGGCCACTCTTTTACGATTCAATGTATTGAAAAGCGGGATACTCTTACCCGTGAAACACGTAACAAAAACGCAGAAATGTCATATTTTGATGAGTATGTATTTTCTATAACGCAGCAGCAAGCTTAAAGCATAGCCTCAAATTACAGTAAATAGCACTGTTGCAGCGCCCGAATTGAGCACAGGATGTGCTCATTGAGGGAAGAACGGCAATAGTGCCATTTGCACACACTATATCTAGCAAGCACTGACCATCGAAGACCACTGCCGCAGGTATGACCTGCTCCTACGGGAGAGTATTAACTATTGTAATCATCACCAAAGATCGCATCTAAATCAGGCTCACCTGGAATGGCATGCTCTTCGGATGCCCAAGCACCCAGATCAATCAACTTACAACGCTCACTGCAAAACGGACGTGACGGGCTTTGCTCGCCCCACTCCACCGGTTTTTCACAGGTTGGACAGGCCACTGTGGTTACAGCTGTCATGCTCGACCTCCTT
>JAAZCO010000141.1 GCA_012513235.1 Gammaproteobacteria bacterium | reverse complement strand
GTGTATCGCGTGAAGTACTTGCTTCTTCAGGTTTGGTACGATTACTTGAACCTTTAATACGCATGACGACCTATGACCTCCTCAAACGTTTAGACTCTGAATCATAAGCTAAAATGCTATAAAAGTCAATCACATATAACTGTAAGGCATATAAAGCTGGTTAAGTATGTGATTTATACTGAAAGTATGATGGCGCATGACCTACCGCTCGTGCAGGTCTGCGAACGTGTTAAACCTGTTTGACGGCGTACATTGAAGCTGCGTGGCATGGCGTACAGCAGACGCTGGGCTTGTCCCTCAATGAATCATCCTGATTCAATTCGGGCGCTGCGCCATCCATGGCTACGCTTGTCGCTCCAGCATCTGCTGTACTCAGGAGCATTGGCATTGCTTTCAAGATCAAAACCAGAAGCAGTTTTGTAGGGCGGGTACTTGTGCCCGCGCAGCGGTGTTGCAGTCTTGCGCACAGCCCATTTTCAATGAATTGAACAGAGCAATAGAGGCATGTTTGACAGATAAACCGTAAGACATAGCGGGCATCAATGCCCGCTCTATTTAACGACGGATCGTTTTCATCAGGTCATCTGGGGTGATGTGGCCAACGACACCAGCATTACCATTGGCTGCTGCGCTGCCGAGCAAGTCGGCATTAAGAATATGGCCTTTCATTTTGCCGATGATATGCATCTCACAAGGCTTGCAATCAAACTTCAGCGTCAACACTTCATCGCCATGAATTAACTGCATATCGCTGACTTTGGTGCGTACACCTGTCACGCCTTTGGCTTGCTTAGGGCATAAGTTAAAGGAGAAGCGCAAACAGTGCTTGGTGATCATCACCGGTACGTCACCCGCTTCTTCGTGTGCTTCATAAGCGGCATCAATCAGTTGCACACCGTACTTATGATAAAAGGCACGGGCTTTTTCGTTGTAGACGTTGGCCAAAAAGGTCAGGTGCGAATCCGGATACACTGGTGGCGGGTCGCTGACGGGCTTGCGAAAACCTTTAGGATGCGCTGCTACGCGAGCGACAGTTAATGCTTCTATCGCTTCACGGCGTAAAGCCTTGAGCTGCGAGTTGGGCACAAACCAAGCTTTTTCGGTCTGAACATTGATTTTCTGCGCATGATAAATCGTGGTACCAAGCTTGCTCAGAGTGTCTTTGATTTGCGCAATCGCTTGATCAGCATCAGCGGCCAAGGTAAACGGACCTGCTTGCTGCACGCTAACACTGACACCTTCTGCACTGGTCACGGTCAAGGTCAGTTGCTGCGCATCGAGCTGCACTTGCCAGTCAACTAACACTCGGCGCTCGGAAGATTTCTTTTGTAGGGCTTGTTGCCAGTTGTGGTCCATATTGCGATTGAGCGGGTATGGCGGACGCAGCTTAGTGAGTTCAGCCGGCATATCATTGGGCACCACACGGTACTGACGCACCATTTGCCCTTCCACTTCATACTCACAAACTTGCTGCACAGTATTGGCGCGAAAGCCCACTACGTCGCGCTTATACAGCACGTTGAGGCCATCACCATTGGCCAGCGGCTCAGTGGTTTGCACGCTGATATCATTTTTACCAATGCCTAGAATCTCACCCACAGGCAAACCAATAAACTTCGGTGAATCAAAAGCGCCAATATCAATTTTGCGCTCGCTAACAAAATAATCCGTACTGCCACGGTGGAAGGTTTTATCCGGATCAGGGGCAAAGAAGTGCTCAGTAAAACCGCTGGATGAGCGCGCCAGCTCGGGACGCGTCAACAGAATCTCGTCCAATTGCTGACGGTAATAGGCCGTGATGTTTTTCACATAGGTCATATCTTTGTAGCGCCCTTCAATCTTAAAGGAGCGCACACCGGCATCGACCAAATCGCTTAAATTAGCGCTTTGATTGTTATCCTTCATCGACAGCAAATGCTTGTCGTAGGCCACCACGCGGCCTTCATTGTCTTTTAAGGTGTAGGGCAAACGGCAAGCTTGTGAGCAATCACCACGGTTGGCGCTGCGCCCGGTTTGCGCGTGGGAAATATTACACTGACCGGAAAATGCTACACACAACGCACCGTGAATAAAGAACTCAATGGCCGAATCAACACTTTGGCTGATCTCGCGGATTTCTTGCAGATTCAGCTCACGGGCTAACACCAACTGCGAGAAGCCCGCTTGCGAGAGAAACTTAGCTTTTTCCAGGGTACGAATATCGGTTTGCGTGGAGGCATGCAGCTCTATCGGCGGCAGATCCATCTCCATCACCCCTAAGTCCTGCACAATCACCGCATCGACGCCGATGTCATAGAGCTGGCAAATCAATTGCTGCGCTGGCTCCAATTCATCGTCATGCAAAATGGTGTTAATGGTGACAAACACCTTGGCATGAAACAGGTGCGCAAACTCCACTAAGCCAGCGATATCACTCAGGCTGTTGCTGGCATTATGGCGCGCGCCAAAGCTGGGGCCGCCAATATAAACCGCATCAGCGCCATGCAAAATGGCTTCTTTAGCAATAGTGGCATCGCGGGCAGGACTGAGTAACTCAAGGTGATGCAGAGGTAGAGACATAGTTTTTAAGTATTCAAATATATAAAAGGCTGGACAGCATGCGGCTCGAGGTTAAGCGCGAGACGGGGCATGGATAGAATGCCTGCAGTTTACCACAGGGCAATGCGGCACAGGCAGACCATCAGTCGACAACCGTAAATTCTACGCTACCGGTTTGGCCATTATCGTCGAGCACACTGAGTTGATAACTGCCGGTTCGAGTAAAAACATGATCAAAACCCTGCCCGCTGGCGGTGGTTAACAAGGGTTGACCATTGAGATACCACCATTGTTGGGTGCCACGGCTTGGTGCAGAAAAACGAATATTAAGCTCGCCTTGCGCACCGGCGGCACGCTGTAAACGATCACCCGCATGGACACCCACAATCTGCAGCGGCGTAGCGTACATCTGTACTGGCGGCGGGCAACTCGGGTCAGCCGGCGCTAAACGGTTTTGGCGTTGTTCGGCGACAGGTAGCCAAGGTTCTAAAGCCGCCGGCCACAAGGCAACACGCTGCGCTTGCGCACCGGGGCAGTCTTTCGCCACGCGCAAACCTTGCGGATTCAGCCAGACCAAGGGCTGCAAATCAGAGTGATCCATATTTAAAGTCGGCGGGACGGTACCATTGAGCGTCCAAGCAAAACGTAAACGCCGGCAATTGGCATCGGTACGCGGCAACTCTTGCCCCAGCGGCCAGCAAATCGCGGCAACGCCCACTTCGGCAGGCTGCGGATCGGCGATCACAGCTTTGCCCGCTTGGCGGTCACGATGATTGAGCACATCATGCACTTGCAACAACAATGGTGTCGCTGAAGCCAAACCAAACTGCCCCGCAACCGGTGTGCCATCGGGTCGGCCAATCCACACGCCAATTAAATAACGCGAACTGACCCCCACCGCCCAGGCATCACGAAAACCATAGCTGGTGCCGGTTTTCCATGCCAAAGGCGCACGCTCGACCAACTGCGCGCGCGGATCAATATCGGGGCGCCGCTGGCCAGATAATATGCGCCGCACAATCCAGGCGGCACCCGGTGACATGAGGCGCTTTTCTTCCAGCTGTTGTTGTGGCTGAAAGCGCAACTGCGCGACTTTACCCTGCCGAGCAAACGCGCTAAAACCACTGACGACATTTTCTAAGCGCGTACCCACGCCGCCTAAAATCAGCGCTAAATTCGGCTCAGCCCCACGCGGCAATAACAACGGCACACCCGCATTACGCAACTCACCGGTAAAACGCTTAGGGCCATACACCTCCATTAATTGCACCACCGGCAAATTTAACGAACGCCCTAAGGCCTCACTGGCCGACACTGGCCCACTAAAGCCTTGCGAGAAATTGCCTGGACGATAATCACTGCTCTGGCGCGGCACATCTTGCAGTAAAGATTCGGAGTGAATCAGCCCTTCATCCAGCGCCAGTCCATAGAGAAAAGGCTTGAGCGTGGAGCCCGGCGAACGCACCGCTTGCACCATATCCACATGACCAAAACGCTGCGCATCTTGAATATCCAGCGAGCCTAAATAGGCCTGCACTGCCATGGTGTCGGGCTCCACCACCACAATCGCCGCCGACGTGCGCTCCGGTAAACGCGCGCGCCAGCCCAGCAACATATCTTCCAAGCGTCGCTGCAAACTGGCATCCAGAGTGGTTTCAATCACTGCAGGGCTGTTTGTATGATTGAGTCGCCGCGCCAGCAAAGGCGCTAACGCCGGCTCATGGCGCGGTGCGAGCCAAACCGGTTCTTGCAAGGCATCGCTAATCGCCCGCTCAGGCCAAACGGCAAACTGCGCCAAACGCTGGAGAATTTTATCGCGTGCGGCTTGCGCACGCTTAGGGTGACGGTCAGGACGTAAACGACTCGGCGCTTGTGGCAACACCGCCAGTAACGCCGCTTCCGCACGGCTGAGACTTTTTGGCGACTTGCCCAAATACGCCCAACTAGCCGCCGCCACACCTTCCAGCGTGCCACCAAAAGGCGCACGATTCAGGTAAAGCGTGAGGATGTCATCTTTGGATAAATGCCATTCGAGCTGCGCCGTGCGCCACAGCTGACGCAATTTACCGCGCAGTGTGCGTGGATGCGGGTCAAGCAAGCGCGCCACTTGCATCGATAAGGTACTGCCGCCCGAGACAATCTGACCACCGCGTAAATTCTGCCAAGCAGCCCGCGCAATCGACAGCGGATTGATGCCCGGATGCTGATAAAACCAGCGATCCTCATAGCCCAGAAGAGCTTCAATATAATAAGGCGACACCTGCTCAATGCTCACCGGATAACGCCACACACCATTGTGGTCAGCAAAACGCCACAGCGGCGTGCCATCCTGCGCCAGCACCACACGGGCCATATCGTCTTTAGGTAGAGGAAGCGGATTGAGGGTATCGGCGAGCCATAAGGCAGCACATATCAGCACAATACCCAATCCGATGCGGCGTAACATTATTTAAACACCATTATTTGCCCATCACATCCACCTCGTAGGGCGGGCATTTATGCCCGCCATTGCATCATACAACGCATAAACATCAAGAACCCATAAGAGCTTGAATACCGCTGCGCGGGCACAAGTGCCC
>JAAZCO010000140.1 GCA_012513235.1 Gammaproteobacteria bacterium | reverse complement strand
TACGCCCTAGACCAAGATATTCACGCCTACCCTAAGCCATTTATTGCTTTAATGGATGGCTTAGTTTTAGGCGGTGGTATGGGCTTAGCGCAAGGTGCTAGCTTTCGTATCGTCACCGAAAAAGCACGCTTAGGTATGCCTGAAGTCAGCATTGGGTTTTTCCCAGACGTCGGTGGCAGCTATTTCTTATCGCGTCTCAGCTGTGAAATGGGCACTTATATGGGTGTGACTGGCAACCCAGTGGGTCCTGCAGATGCTCTGCAACTGGGTTTAGCCGATTGGTTTTTACACCGCGAACAAATCACTGAGTTTGATCGCTGCTTGGATAATATGCAGTGGGGTCACTCATCGCCAGAAGCCGTGCGCAGCCTATTGAATACACTGGCCAGCAAACACAGCTCAGGCGCACAATTGACCGCTGTACGCGGTGCAATTAACACACACTTTGCCCACAACTCAGTCGCTGACATTATGGCTTCATTAGCTAGCGAAACCGACAGCAGCATTCAAGCTTGGTGCCAAGAGACGATTGCCACACTCAAGTCGCGCTCACCTTTAGCCATGGCCACGACCTTAGAAATGCTGCGTCGTGGTCAAGATCTATCTTTAGCTGACTGCTTCCGCCTGGAGTACCACTTAGGCTCACAGTGGTTTAGCAAAGGCGACTTTATGGAAGGTGTGCGTGCACTGATTATTGATAAAGATAAAAATCCACAATGGCAGCCTGCAACCATTGAAGAACTAGAACAAGCAAAAATAGACGATTTATTTGCAGGCTTTCAAGCGCAGAGCGCATAAGCCAGCCAGTGTATTAAAGGAACCTCACAATGCATGATATCGAATTCTCTGAAGAACAACGCATGATCCGTGACATGGCTCGCGATTTTGCTAAAGCAGAACTGGCACCCAACGCAGAAAAGTGGGAAAAAGCCGGCTGGCTCGATGACGCTATGCTCAAGCAAATGGGCGAACTGGGTTTTTTAGGTATGGTCGTTCCCGAGGAATGGGGCGGTTCTTATATCGACTACAGCGCCTACGCACTGGCGGTTGAAGAAATCTCAGCCGGCTGCGCTTCGACTGGTGCAGTAATGAGTATTCACAACTCCGTAGGCTGTGCGCCAATTTTGAACTGGGGCACGCAAGAACAAAAACAACAATGGCTGCCTGATTTAGCTGCGGGTAAAGTGCTGTCGTGCTTCTGCCTGACCGAGCCGCAAGCCGGATCAGAAGCCAACAATCTGCGCACCAAAGCCGTTGAAGACGGTGATCACTGGGTGCTCAATGGCAGCAAGCAATTTATCAGTAATGCTAAACGTGCCGGTCTGGCCATTGTTTTTGCCGTGACTGATCCAGAATTAGGCAAGCGTGGTTTATCTGCGTTTTTAGTGGAAACCAACACTCCTGGTTTTGAAGTAGAGCGCATGGAGCAAAAAATGGGCCTGCGCGCATCGGACACTTGCGCGGTGAGCTTAGTCAATTGCCGTATTCCTAAAGAAAATATGCTTGGCCCACGCGGTAAAGGTTTAGCACTAGCGCTGTCTGGCTTAGAAGGCGGTCGCTTAGGTATTGCTGCACAAGCCATTGGTATTGCCCGCGCTGCATTTGAAGCCGCCCTGACCTACTCACGTGAGCGTGTCCAGTTTGGCAAAGCCATTGCTGAGCATCAGAGCATTGCCAATATGCTGGCCGATATGCATATGCAGATTAACGCCGCGCGCCATATGATGCTGTATGCCGCACGTTTGCGCACAGCGGGCCTGCCCTGCTTATCTGAAGCCTCACAAGCTAAACTCTTTGCCTCAGAAATGGCCGAAAAAGTCTGCTCAAGCGCTATTCAGATTCATGGTGGCTACGGTTATCTCGAAGACTACGCGGTGGAGCGTCATTACCGCGATGCGCGTATCACACAAATTTATGAAGGCACCAGTGAAGTACAGCGCTTACTGATCGCGCGTCAACTGGCTGACTATGCATTCTAAATTGTTCTAGCTTTTATACCGCCCAATAAAAAGCGGCTACCAATCACTTGGTAGCCGCTTTTTTGATGCTGTAGCGATAGATGTTAGGTTAAAAAAACCTTACATCATCCCTCCCATACCACCCATTCCGCCCATATCAGGCATTGCAGGTGCGCTGTCATCTTTGATTTCAGCGATCATTGCTTCAGTCGTTACCATCAAGCCTGCGATTGACGCTGCTGCTTGTAGCGCTGAACGGGTTACTTTTGCTGGGTCTAAGATACCCATAGCAATCATATCGCCGTACTCGCCAGTTGCTGCGTTGTAACCGTAGTTACCTTCGCCTTGCTTAACTTTATCAACTACAACGCTTGGCTCATCGCCTGCGTTCGATACGATCTGACGCAGCGGTGCTTCAACTGCGCGACGCAGTAGAGCAATACCCACGTTCTGATCTTCGTTATCGCCTTTAAGCTCAGAGATCGCTTGCAGTGCGCGCACCAGTGCAACACCACCGCCAGGTACCACGCCCTCTTCAACCGCTGCACGAGTTGCATGCAGAGCATCTTCAACGCGGGCTTTTTTCTCTTTCATTTCAACTTCAGTGGCTGCGCCAACTTTGATCACCGCAACACCGCCAGCTAATTTAGCCAGACGCTCTTGCAGTTTTTCTTTGTCGTAGTCTGAAGAGGTTTCTTCAATTTGCTTACGGATCTGCAGCACACGTGCTTCGATATCCGCTTGCGCACCGGAACCATCAATAATGGTGGTGTTATCTTTATTCAAGATCACACGCTTGGCATTACCTAGGTGCTCTAAAGTTGTAGTGTCTAAGCTCAAGCCTACTTCTTCAGAAATCACAGTACCGCCGGTCAGGATCGCTAAGTCTTGCAGCATCGCTTTACGACGATCGCCAAAGCCTGGTGCTTTAACCGCAGCGACTTTCACGATACCGCGCATGTTGTTGACGACCAATGTTGCTAAGGCTTCACCTTCAACATCTTCAGCAACGATCAGCAATGGACGACCGGCTTTAGCAACCGCTTCCAGTACTGGCAGTAATTCGCGAATGTTAGAGATTTTCTTGTCAACCAACAGCAACAGTGGGCTTTCCAGCTCAGCAACCATAGTATCTGGCTTGTTGATGAAGTAAGGAGACAAGTAACCACGGTCAAACTGCATGCCTTCTACTACAGACAATTCGTTATCCAGGCCTGAACCTTCTTCAACAGTGATCACGCCTTCTTTACCGACTTTTTCCATTGCCTTAGCAATGATGTCACCGATAGAAGAATCCGCGTTGGCAGAAATAGTACCGACCTGCGCAATAGCTTTGTTATCAGTGCAAGGCTTAGCCAGTTGTTTGATTTGCTCAACAATAGCAACAGTTGCTTTATCAATACCGCGCTTGAGATCCATTGGATTCATGCCAGCAGCAACTGCTTTCAAGCCTTCGTTAACGATGGCTTGTGCAAGTACTGTTGCAGTGGTGGTACCGTCACCGGCTTCGTCGTTGGCTTTAGAAGCTACGTCTTTAACCAGTTGTGCACCCATGTTTTCAAAGCGATCTTTCAACTCAATTTCTTTAGCAACAGAAACGCCATCTTTAGTGATAGATGGTGCGCCGTAGCTTCTTTCTAAAACAACGTGGCGACCCTTAGGGCCTAATGTTGCTTTTACTGCGTCAGCTAATACGTTGACGCCAGCTAACATTTTTTTACGGCCTGAATCGCCGAATTTAACTTCTTTAGCAGCCATGAAATATATTCCTCAATTCTGTGTCATTAACGCAAAGGGGGTAAAATTAAGCTTCAACAACCGCGAGAATTTCGCTTTCGCTCATTACCAGCAGTTCTTCACCATCAATTTTAATAGCGTTGCTACCGGAATAAGGACCAAAAACCACCTTGTCACCGACCTTAACTGCGAGTGCTTGCACATCGCCATTGTCTAAAACGCGACCAGTTCCTACAGCGATGATTTCGCCTTGGTTTGGTTTTTCAGCCGCTGAGCCAGGTAGCACGATGCCGCCAGCTGTTTTTGTTTCTTCTTCACTACGGCGAATTACCACACGGTCATGCAGAGGACGAAGCTTCATTGTCGATCTCTCCCAACGGGTTAGTTACATCAACCGATGATTATCATCGGCACGTTAATTGAATCCGGCAAGCCGGTATATCTCCTGCACACAGCGCAGGAGATGGATCTGCCTAATGCAGAATATTGTCTTACAAGGGATATATGGGCGTATAGAAAGATTTCAAGGGCTTGGCTTGATATTTTTTATGCCCCAGACAAACAAACAAGTGCATCAGCGCTTAAGGATCTTTACGCTCAAACTCACCTTCAATGGTCTGCGACTGACGAATTGAAGATGCTTGCTCGCGCTCAGTGTAACTGCTGCGTTGCGTATAAAACTGCTGCGAACGTGCCGCGCCTTGTGCCATATGCAAACTGACACGCTGCCCGACCCAGTGACGCGTCATAGGTAGTAAGCAAATTAAACCTAAGATATCGCTGATAAAGCCTGGCACAAACAGCAACACACCACCCATCGCTAATAAGAAGCCATTGAGCATATCGCCAGTCGGTACTTCACCTTGCGCCATACGCTGACGCACATTTAAAGCCGTAGTCAAACCCGCTAAACGAATGCACAAAATACCAATCACACCACTGGCCAACACTAAGAACAAAGTCGTGAGTGCGCCAATACTTGAACCAACACGGATCAGCAGAAATAATTCTAATAAGGGGAAAATCAAAAACAATACAAAAAAACCACGCATGGTTTACACCTTCTACTAGTCTAGATAGTTATTAAATGCACCCTAGCACAGTCAAACTCAAGGGTGCATCACAGGAATCATGTAACAAAATACATCAGAGGTTTTCTGTGCTGGACGCCTCAGTCTGAGTGATTGCAGCTTTACGACGATCCAGACGCCATTGCCAGATAATCAAAATAATAGTCGGCACACCCAACATTGCACTGATTAAGAAGAACTGCTCATAGCCAAACTTATCCACCATCACCCCAGAATAACCACCAATTAAGCGCGGTAAGAGCAACATAATTGAGCTGAGCAAGGCATATTGGGTAGCGGAAAACCTCAAGTTAGTCAGGCTCGATAAATAAGCGACAAAGGCCGCAGTGGCCAGTCCTGCACTAAAGTTGTCGCAGGAAATCGTCACGATCAACATATTCACATCAGCGCCCATACCTGCCAACAAGACAAACATGAGATTAGTGGCTGCTGAGGTCATACCGCCAATCAACAAGATGGGCATAATGCCAAAGCGCACAATCAACAAGCCACCGACACCAGCACCCGCCAAGGTCATAATCAAACCAAAGACTTTACTGACGCCCGCAATCTGATCTTTGCTAAAACCTTGGTCAATATAAAACACATTGGCCATCACGCCCATCACCGTATCGGACATACGATAGGTAGCCACCAACCCCAGCAACAGCAAGGCCTGCCAGCGATAACGCACAACAAAATCACTGACCGGAGTTAACACCGGCGCCAAACCTTTACGCCCCAATGACGACAAGCAAAATACAGTTAAAATGGTGTATAGCAACGCACGTAAAAAGGCGCGATCGCTGTAGAACAGGTCATCTAAGCCACTGCTACCGGCCACCAGCGATTGAAAATCAGTTTGGTAAAACTGCGTCAGCATCGCAGGCACCGACACCAGCAACACCATCAGCACAACCACAGAAATCAACTGATGACTGAGCTTGTAACGCACCATGGCGTCTTCAGCTTGCACCTCCACCTTGGGCTCTTTCATCCACAAGGTGGTCAGCAACCCAGGCAACATTAACAAAGCAAATAACAAGTAGGTACTGGCCCAAGCCGCATGACTGTATTGCACCCCAGTCGAGCCAAACCATTCGGCAAAATACAAGGCGCCAGCCGTGGCTAACAAGGCCGCCACTCGATAACCAGCCATATAACTGGCTGCTAATGCGGCTTGGCGCGTGTTATCTAAAATCTCTAAACGATAGGCATCCACCGCAATATCTTGCGTGGCGGAAGCGAAGGCCACTAAAACAGCTAAAGCAATTAACACTGCTAAATGACTTTGCGGATTACTTAAGGCCATGCCCGCCAAACCAATCGCCACTAATACCTGAGAAAAGACCAGCCAAGAACGCCGACGGCCTAAACGGCCAAGAAAAGGTAGGCGCCACTGATCCAATAAAGGTGACCACACCCACTTAAAGGCATACGCCAAACCAATTAAACTGGCATAACCAATGGTTTCTCGCGCGACACCGGCTTCGCGCAGCCACACCGACAAGGTGGAGAAAACCAACATATAAGGTAAGCCCGCGGCAAAACCCAACAGCAACAAGGCTAATACGGCAGGATTTGAATAGGTCTGTAAGGCCGTTCGCCAGCTATTTTGGGGCATGATGTTCTATTTTCATGGGTAAATAATGCACTCTACTCGTTGACCTGTTCGGGCTGCCACTGGTAACTGACTAATTTTACACGATCTTTGTCAATGAAGATGCCTTCTGCACGTAAGCGCTGGCGCTGTTCATCTCCAGCCACTGTATTGGCCGGCAAACTTAAACGTCCACCGGCGGCTATAACACGATGCCAAGGCAATTGTGTGTCATTGGGCAACTGTTTTAATGTTGCGCCAACTGCGCGTGCCGCTCCCGGAAAACCAGCCATTTTAGCCAGCTGTCCATAGGTCACTAACCTACCAGCTGGGATTTTTGACAACAGAATGTACAAAATGGTCCGCAGCGTTGGGTTATTTTCTTGATCCATAATGGAACCCTATTTTTAGCTGTGTGTCTGTTGTGATGTAGCGTTAAACTATGCGCCATTCACTTTATCATTTTTCTATTTTTTGAGCGTGTCATGATGCGTCATTTGGCTGTGTGTTGTGTAGTTACAGGTCTAGCTTTTTCTTTGAGTGCGCAAGCCGATACCGTGTGGTTGAAAAACGGTGATCGGATGACGGGAAGCATTGTACTTTTAGATAACGGTAAGCTGTTATTGGAGACTGATTATGCAGGCTCTATCACGTTAAATATGAGTAAGATTTCCACGTTGGAAACGGATCATCCGTTACTGGTAAAGCTCGATCAATTTACCACGCAAACCTCTAAATCTTTACGAGCGGGCCCTGAAGGCAGCGTCAAACTGATCAACGGTGATACCCCGCAAACTATTGCCCTAGCGGATATTAAGCAATTAATGGTACCTAAGCCGGTGATTGAAGATTTACGCTGGAAAGGCACGGTCAGTTTTTCTGCGGACTATAAGAAGAAAGAAAACGATATTAAAGATTATAGTTTAGATGTCAGCACTGAGCTGCGTCATGGTTTGTGGCGTCATGCACTGGATACTGAGTACGACTACGAAACCAAAAACGCGGCTAAAAAAACCGAACGCTTCGATGCAGCCTACGCCCTTGACCGCTTTATTACTGAACAGTGGTTCTGGAAAAATAAAGCTAAGTACACCAACGACCGTCTTGAAGAATTGCGTAATCAACAAACCATGGGTACGGGACCGGGTTATCAGTTTTGGGATAATGAACTGGGTGCTTTAGCTGTATCGAGCCTGCTCAACCATAACAAATACAAATTTGATAGCGGTGAAAAACAGAGCTTTAACTCCAGCACCGTATCTTGGGATTACAACCGTTATATCAGTGGTAAAACACTAGAGCTGTACACCAAAGGTGATGTGGGCACGCCCTTTATCAGTGATATTGATTACATTCTGGATAGCGAAGCTGGCGTGCGCTACAAACTCAATAGCTGGGCAGCGCTCACCTTAAAGGCCGAGTGGAATAAAGTGTCCAGCAAGTACGGCGACCTAAATGATCGTCGTTACTTAATTGGTGTTGGGGTCGGTTGGTAGATTTCACTTGGTATTGCGCCCTTTAGATCCGCAACACTTCAAACATCTAGCACGCGTGTCGCACCTTGCTAGTACCGCTTTTCCCTCAACGCGCCATCCTGGCGCAATTCGGGCGCTGCGCCATCTGTGGCTGCGCTTGTCGCGGCACTAGCAAGGTACTCATTGAGCATTGATGTGGTCGGCTAGCTTGTAGCAAGTCACTCATAACGAACTCTGAATTAATACTGCATCAATATGCAATGACATAACTGTTCAATGCTACGTCATTGCCAGCAATATCAATGTTCGACAGTCCTGCAGGCTATGTGTGACAGGCGCAGCCACAGATGGCGTAGCGCCGGAGTTGAGCCCCGGACGGGCTCATCGACGGATAAACACCTAGCCTGCAGCACAACATGCGCTAAGTCAGCAACTTGCTCTTGCTCTTGCTCTTGCTCTTGCTCTTGCTCTTGCTCTTGCTCTTGCTCTTGCTCTTGCTCTTGCTCACATCAAATCAGCACGCGTTATAAACGCAAGCCACCATCCAATTCAAGAATACGACCCGTGTAGTAGTCGTTCTCAAAGATGTAGGCTACTGAATGCGCAATCTCTGCGGGCTTACCCATGCGTCGCAGTGGAATACCAGCAGTCATTTTCTCTAAGGCTTCAGGCTTCATGCTAAGGGTCATTTCTGTTTCGATAAAGCCAGGCGCAACACCCGCAACACGAATACCATAACGCGCCAGTTCTTTCGCCCACACCACTGTGTCGGCAGCCACACCTGCTTTAGCAGCTGAATAGTTGGCTTGACCCATATTGCCCGCACGCGAGATTGAAGAAATATTAACAATCGCGCCTTGGTTTTTCAGCTCAATCATTTTGGCTGCCACTTCACGGGTGCACAAAAACACACCGGTCAAGTTCACATCAATCACCGCCTGCCAGTTGGCAAGACTCATTTTGCTCATTTCGCCGTCTTTAACCCGAATGGTCAGGCCATCACGCAAAATACCAGCATTATTGACCAAGCCATGAATCGCACCAAAATCAGTGGCAACCTGCGTCACCATCTGCGTCACTTGTTCTTCATTCGCCACGTTGCACAGATAAGCACGCGCCTGTACGCCAGCACTTGCACAAGCGCTCACTGCCGTATTGAGCTTGTCTTGATCTAAATCAACCAGCGCTAAGTGCGCACCCTTACCCGCCAAGTACTCAGCCATCGCACGACCTAAACCTTGGCCACCACCGGTCACAATAATAACTTTATCTTTTAACTGCATTTCAACTCTCTCTTATTTTTAATAACAAAGCACGCGCACAACGCGAGGCTGCTCAACTGGTTTTAGCCGACAAAACCATACAGCTTATCTACACCACAGTAGCGATGATAAACACTCAAGCCTACCAACTCTGCTGCGCAACAGTTGATTACAATACAATGAAAATCAATCTGCGCCATAGTCCGTTATGATTTATCCGTAGTAATCGCATCTCGAGCGCTAGCCTTTGCTAAACTGTTCTTCTGTCTGATTATTGATAAGGGATTGAGTATGGCAACTGTATTGCGCACTGTACTGGCACAATTGAATATGCGTGTTGGCGACATTGACGGCAACCTACAACGTATTCTCGACTCGAGTGTTCACGCTCTGCACCACCAGCAGGCGGACTTGATTGTTTTTCCTGAGCTGTCGCTGTGCGGTTATAACGCACAGGATTTACTGCTGCGCGATAGTATGCAAGTACGTATTGAGCGGGCACTGGATCGCCTGTGCACTGCGCTACCCCACAAGTTGCATGTACTCGTTGGCTACCCTTGGATTGAGCACGGTGTGCGCTACAACTGCTGTGCGCATTTTTATCAAGGTCAACTACAAGCGGTTTATAAAAAACAGTTTCTACCCTCTGACCCTACCGCTTTTGGTCAGCGTTACTTTAAACCGGGCCAGCAGCCACTGTGTATAGAGGTCAATAACCTCAATATTGCCATTGGTATCGGTGAAGACATTTGGCAATCGGCTTTTATTGAGCAAGCCAGTGCTGCTAACGCAGATATGATTGTCAGCCTCAACGCCTCAACTTTTCACGTCAATAAACAGTCAGAGCGCGAGCAGATGCTCAGCCAACACGCCCAGCATGCGCAAATGCCTATTTTGTACGCCAGCCAGGTGGGCGCACAAGATGATGTGATTTTTGATGGCGGCAGTTGCACTGTGGACGCGCAAGGTAATTTACGTCAGCGTGCACCCGCCTTTAGCGAGCAACTCTGCACTGTCGAATTACACTTTACCCGCTCGGATTGCCATATTGAGCGCTCGACGGTCGAACCCCTGCTCAGCGAAGAAGCCAGCGTTTATCAAGCGCTGATGCTCAGTCTGCGTAACTATGTTGAGCAGAACGGTTTTAAAGGTGTTTTGCTAGGTTTATCAGGTGGCATTGATTCGGCTTTAGTGCTGGCCATTGCTGCAGACGCTTTAGGGGCTGACAAAGTACAAGCAGTGATGATGCCTTACCATTACACCGCGCAAATCAGCCAAGACGATGCCGCTGAGCAAGCACGTATTATGGGGGTGGATTACACAACACTGGCCATTGCGCCGATGGTGGACGCCTTTAGCCAAACCCTCGCGCCAGTCTTTGCCAAGATGCCTGCCAGTAGTGCGCACGATACCACTGAAGAAAATCTGCAAGCGCGCTGCCGCGGTAACCTACTGATGGCACTCTCCAATAAAAACGGCTACTTAGTCCTCACCACCAGTAATAAAAGTGAAACGGCGGTGGGCTATTGCACTTTATATGGCGATATGGCCGGCGGCTTTGCACTGCTCAAAGATGTCTCCAAACTATTGGTCTATCGCTTAGCCCGCTACCGCAATAGTTTAGGCCGCGTGATTCCTGAGCGTGTGATCACCCGCGCGCCCTCGGCAGAACTATCACCGGACCAAACAGATGCCGACAGCTTGCCGCCCTATGAAATTCTCGATGAAGTATTGCGCCTCTATGTCGAGGAGGATCAGTCCGCTCACGCCATTATTGCCCAAGGCTTTGAGCATGACATGGTGATGCGTATTTTACGCTTGGTGGACTTAAGCGAATACAAACGTCGCCAAGCCGCGCTTGGACCACGCATCAGCAAACGCAGTTTTGGCAGTGACCGTCGCTATCCAGTGACCAATCATTGGCAGCGCGGCGACTGACTCTGACACAAAAAAGCCCCTGTGCTAGCGATGAGCGCAGGGGCTTGAGTATTCAATCAGCAAGGGTTTACCCAATACACTTGTTCAATACAAGATTTAAAGAATCACTAAGTTATCACGATGAATCAATTCAGCTTCAGCCATATAACCTAGAGTTTCCACAATACTTTCTGAACACAGGCCAATAATTTTAGTCGCTTCTGCTGAACTGTAATTACTTAAACCCCGCGCCACTTCCACGCCCTGATCATCAACACAGACCACCATCTCACCGCGCAAGAAATTACCTTGCACCGCGGTCACGCCTACCGATAACAAACTTTTATGATCATCGGTTAACGCTTTGGTTGCGCCTGCATCTAAGGTTAAAGTGCCACGCGTTTGTAAGTGCCCTGCCAGCCATTGCTTGCGCGCACCATCGCGGCACTGCTCTGGCGTCAACAAAGTACCTAAGCGCTCACCAGCATGCAGACGATCTAAGACATGCTCAATACGGCCACCGACAATCACGCTGTAAGCACCTGAGCGCGCAGCTAAACGTGCAGCACGCAATTTAGTTTGCATACCACCGCGGCCTAAAGCACCAGCACTGCCGCCAGCCATCGCATCAAGCTTTGGATCATCAGCACGCGCTTCGTAAATCACTTGCGCATCTGGATTTTTGCTCGGATCGGCGTCGTACATACCATCACGATCGGTGAGAATCACCAACAAATCAGCTTCAACCAAGTTAGCCACCAAAGCGGCTAAAGTATCGTTATCACCAAAGCGAATTTCATCCGTGGCTACGGTATCGTTTTCATTGATCACTGGAATCACACCCAGCTCCAACAAAGTACGCAGAGTACTGCGTGCATTTAGATAACGCTTACGATCAGAGAGATCATCATGGGTTAGCAGAATTTGCGCGGTGCGCTCATTGTGCTCAGCAAAGCTGCTTTCCCAGGCTTTAACTAAACTCATCTGCCCCACAGCAGCAGCGGCTTGCAACTCATGAATCGCACTAGGACGCTCAAGCCAGCCCAGACGACTCATACCTGCAGCCACAGCACCCGAAGACACCAATACCAGATCAATGCCTTGTCTGCGCAGCGCTACCATTTGCTGTACCCAAATCGCCATGGCATTGCGGTCAAGACCACGGCCATCAGCGGTTAAGAGCGCACTGCCAATTTTCACTACCCAGCGCTGAGCGCCCGTCACTTTGTCACGCATAACACCAATCCTGTTGATTTTTCATACTCAGCAGCCGATTGAGCAGCCGCCAAGTCAAGCCATCAGTTAATGATTAACGTAGATAATCTCTGCGCCGTCCTCATCATCTTCGTCATCTTCTTCATCAAAGTCATCTTCAGCATCTTCGATCGCTTTAACACCAGCACGACGCAAGGCGCGTTTATCGTCGAGCTCTTGCAGACGCGCACGACCTTCATCTTCGATACGCTGATCAAGATCAATCAGGTGCTCAGCGTATTCTTTATCTTCGCTGATACGCAGATCACGCTCTTCCAGATAACGCATCATGGCTTGCGCGAGCTCTTTGGTGCCTTCGCCATCCAGTGCGGAAATCATAAACACCGGACCGGTCCAGCCCAACTGCTTAATCACTGCTTGTTTGCGCTCTTCACGCTCACACTCTAATAGCTGATCGACTTTATTCAACACTAACCAGCGATCACGCTCCGCTAATGAAGGACTAAAAGCCTCAATCTCATCAGCAATAATTTGTGCATCTTGCGCTGGATCGGTGTTATCAATCGGCGCCAAATCAACGATATGCAGCAGCAAACGGGTCCGGGTTAAGTGCTTGAGGAAGCGAATACCTAAACCAGCGCCCTCTGCCGCACCTTCAATCACACCGGGAATATCCGCGATGACAAAGCTTTTATAACGACCAATACTCACCACGCCAAGGTTCGGCACTAAGGTGGTAAAAGGATAGTCCGCCACTTTGGGTTTCGCAGCCGAGACTGAACGAATAAAGCTGCTTTTACCAGCGTTAGGCAAGCCCAACAAACCCACATCAGCTAAGACTTTCATTTCCAGCTTGAGGTTGCGCAACTCACCCGGCTTACCATCGCTGGTTTGACGTGGCGCGCGGTTGGTACTGGATTTAAAACGGGTGTTACCTAGACCGTGCCAACCACCCTGCACAACCATAATGCGCTGACCTTCAACGGTCAGGTCACCAATGATTTCTTGGGTATCAGCATCAATAATCGTGGTACCCACAGGTACTTTCAAGATCAGATCTTCACCGCGAGCGCCAGTACAGTCAGCACCGCGACCATTTTCACCACGTTGCGCATTAAAGCGACGGGTGTAACGATAGTCGACCAGGGTATTGAGGTTGACGTCAGCTTCCATATATACGGAGCCGCCATCACCACCATCACCACCGTTTGGACCACCAAACTCAATAAACTTTTCACGGCGAAAGCTCATGCAACCATTACCGCCATCACCGGCTTTTACAACAATCGATACTTCATCAACAAACTTCATTTACGTGCCTCCTGCGAGCCCGCAGGCTATGGAATCTCTGAAAAAATCGCCGAGCCCGATGAGATGCAAGGCACACGGAACGCAGAAAGCGAGACATATCGTACTGATAGGCGAGCTTTCAAGTACCGCGCAACGCTGCAGATCGCGCACGCAGGCACTTTTGCAGAGATTCCGGATAAATATATACGCAGGATACAACAAGCACGGAGAGTCCGTCTTTACTGCCTGCACAAACAAAAAAGCCCCGTCATATGACAGGGCTTTTCCGTGTAAAGCTACTTAGGCTGAAACGACGCTAACGTAGCGACGTCCAAAAGCACCTTTAACTTCAAATTTCAACACGCCTGCTTCTTTAGCAAACAAGGTGTGATCTTTGCCCATGCCCACATTAGGACCTGGGTGGAATTCTGTACCGCGCTGACGCACGATAATATTTCCTGCTTTAACCGTTTGGCCGCCGTACATCTTAACGCCTAAGCGTTTAGCTTCCGAATCGCGACCGTTACGAGTACTACCACCAGCTTTTTTCGTTGCCATGAGAACAACACTCCATCAATCAGTTTAGGGGTTCAGCAATTAAGCCTGAATACCAGTGATTTTAACTTCAGTGTACCACTGACGGTGGCCCTGACGCTTCATGCTGTGCTTACGACGACGGAACTTGATAATAGTTACTTTATCGTGACGACCTTGGTCAATCACTTCAGCTGTCACTTTAGCACCGTCAACAACTGGCGCACCGATTTTCACATCTTCGCCGTTGCCGATTAACAGAACGCGGTCAAACGAAATAGCTTCGCCGACTGGTACGTCCAGTTTTTCAATTTTCAAAAATTCGCCTTCAGCGACTTTGTATTGCTTACCGCCAGTTACAATTACTGCGTACATTGTATATCTCCGTTATTCCTGCTCACCCAACGCTTTATAATAATAAGTATCGGTTGGCATGGCTGCTGCGTGTTGGATTAAGACACACCGCAATTGCGTAAGGCAGGGAGTTGCCCAAGTAAAGTTCAGGAGCGCGAATTGTACGCATAGAACATTAGAGACGCAAGCACTCAATGCGCTTACCTTGACAGATAGGCGTGCGCCTCATAGCATGCCGCATAACCTTTTTAGAGCAGGCAGAGTCATGCAACCACAGGCTTTTTACCAAATCGTCGCTGAAGATTTTGCTGCAGTTGATGGCATCATTAAACAACAACTGTCCTCACGCATTCCTTTGGTAGAAAAAATCGGTGATTACATCATCTCCGCTGGCGGCAAACGCCTACGTCCACTGCTGGTGTTATTAGCCGGTAATGCAGTTGGCAAACAGGATGACGAACTGCGCTTACTTGCAGGTGTGATTGAGTTTTTACACACTTCAACTCTGTTGCACGACGACGTTGTTGATAAATCAGACCTGCGCCGCGGTCGTTCGACTGCGAATGCTAAGTGGGGTAATGCACCCAGCGTCTTAGTTGGCGACTTTTTATATGCGCGCTCCTTTGAAATGATGGTGCGCCTTGGCTCATTGCCGGTGATGGATAT
>JAAZCO010000139.1 GCA_012513235.1 Gammaproteobacteria bacterium | reverse complement strand
GCCCAAGAAGATGACACTTTGCACTGCGGCTTACAGGATTACAGCACCTACGCCAACTTAGATACTTTAGGTTTTGGTGCAGGCGCCATCAGTCGCATTGGTGCTCTGCACTACCGCAATACGCCAGACATTACTGCTTATCAAAATGCTTACCACAACCAGCAACTACCTCACGCATGTGGAGTTGTCTCCTCGCTTGAGCAAAGAATCAGTGAATATGTCATCGACAGCTTGAACTGTCAGTTTTCTGTTGATTTTCGAGCCATCCAACAAGCTTATAACGTTGATTGCAAACAACTCTTTGCGCAGCAATGGCCGCAATTACAACAAATGCATCACGATGGCTTACTGCAATTGAGCGATCATGCTTTACACATGACCCCAGAGGGGCGCTTATTTACTTTAGCCGTGTGCCAAGTCTTTGCTGAGCAACAAATTGCACAGCCGCTAAACAGCACCGCTATGACACAGGTTATCTAGCTTTCTCCTCATCAAAAGAATCCTTTAGATGGTATTACCCAGCGGCACACAGCCCACTTTGCAAACAAAGTGGCAGCTTTGTGTCCGCTCAGGTAATCTTAAGTCTAAATATTGATTTACCCTTTTGATCAGGAACAATGTGTATGGCAGAAATAATCAGTGTGCGCAGCCCGCACCAAGCGCATTGCAAAGACTGCAGTCTTGCCACACTTTGCCTTCCTCTGTCCTTAGAATTACAAGATTTAGATTCACTTGATAGCATTGTGAAACGTGGCCGCCCATTAAAGAAGGGTGAGTTCCTCTTTCGTCAAGGCGATCCTTTTATCTCTGTATACGCTGTGCGCTCAGGTAGTTTAAAAACGTTCAGCGTCACGGACAATGGCGAAGAGCAAGTCACTGGATTTCACTTACCCAGTGAACTGGTCGGCTTATCTGGCATGGACTCTGAGTTTTATCCAGCCTCAGCAGTGGCTCTAGAAACCACATCCATTTGTGAAATCCCCTTTGATCGTCTCGATGAACTCAGTGCCAATTTACCGCAATTGCGCCGTCAATTGATGCGCATTATGAGCCGTGAAATTCGTGATGATCAGCAAATGATGATGCTGCTATCAAAAAAGAATGCTGATGAGCGTATCGCGACTTTTTTAGTCAACCTCTCTGCCCGTTTTCGGGCTCGCGGCTATTCACCACAGCAGTTTCGACTGGCCATGTCGCGCAACGAGATGGGTAACTACTTAGGTTTAGCTGTAGAAACAGTGTCGCGAGTGTTTACTCGCTTCCAACAAAACGGACTGCTAATCGCAGAAGGTAAAGAAATCAATTTAATCAACTTGATTGAAATCTGTGCACTAGCAGGCGGCAACTTAGATAACTGATCAGTTCTAGAGAGGATCACTCAATGATTTTTGATGAATTTGCAATTAAATCCTTAGTTCGACCGATTCCTGATTTCCCTAAAAAAGGTATTATTTTTAGAGATATCACTCCATTGTTTCAATCACCTAAAGCCATGCGCATGGTGATTGATAGTTTAGTGCAACGCTATGTCGGCAGCGACTTTACTCACGTTGGTGCAATTGAGTCGCGCGGCTTCTTACTGGGTTCCACCATTGCCTATGAGCTGAATAAGCCCTTGGTACTCTTTCGTAAGCAAGGTAAATTACCTGCTGATGTATTAAGCGAGCCTTACGACACCGATTACGAGCAATCCGTCTTAGAAGTGCACGCTGATAGCTTAAAAGAAGGCGATAAAGTGCTGTTAATTGACGACATCATTGCCAGCGGTGGTACGTTTATCGCAGCAGCACGCTTAATTCGCCGCATGGGCGCGAGTATTTACGAAGTGGCCGCCATTATTGATTTACCCGAGCTGGAAGGCTCACAGTTGATGCAAGATATTGGTGTCCCAACCTTTACTCTCACAGCGTTTAATCTTAACGAACACTAATCCCCTCTCTGTTCGCTTGGCTAAAGCTAAGCGAACGGTCTTAGCTAAATACCTGCGCTCTACTCATCACTATTACTGTTTGATCTCTTACCCATATATGAGATAACTAGATGCAGCACTGCATAGTGCGACAACAAGTCACCACTATTTAAGTGTCTTTAGCACAACAATAGATGACATAATACGTTTGTCGTATATATATAAAAGAGTGCTAAATATGCATCGCTTGACTCATTACCAGTGCATTCCACAGTACAACTCTGGCTTACAGAGCACTGATCTGTGGAGTGTGATCTCGGTATCAACTACGCCCGGGGGGTATGCACAATGATCTCGGAATCTCTTATTGAACTGTCTCGCTTTCAATTTGCGATGACAGCCATGTACCACTTTATTTTTGTACCTTTGACCATTGGTCTAGCATTTTTGCTAGCCATTATGGAATCTGTCTATGTCTTAACCGGCAAAGAAGTGTACAAAGATATGGTGCTGTTCTGGGGTAAGCTCTTTGGTATTAACTTTGCCATCGGGGTTGCTACCGGTTTAACCATGGAATTCCAATTTGGTACTAACTGGTCGTACTACAGTCACTATGTCGGTGATGTATTTGGCGCTCCTTTAGCCATTGAAGGCTTAATGGCGTTCTTCCTTGAATCAACCTTTATTGGTTTATTCTTCTTCGGTTGGGACCGCTTAAGCAAGCGCCAGCACTTGGCTGTCACTTGGTTAGTTGCTATTGGTTCAAACTTGTCCGCACTTTGGATTCTAGTGGCTAACGGCTGGATGCAAAACCCAGTGGGTGCTGAGTTCAACTACGAAACCATGCGTATGGAAGTGACTGATTTTGCTGCGTTGATTTTCAACCCGGTAGCACAAGTCAAGTTCGTGCATACAGTTGCAGCGGGTTATGTGACTGGCTCAATCTTTGTTCTGGCGATCTCGAGCTGGTACTTACTGAAAAAACGTGACTTAGGCTTTGCCCGTCGCTCGTTTGCCATTGCCTCGGCCTTTGGTTTAGCGTCTATTTTATCAGTGATCATTTTAGGTGATGAGTCAGGCTACGAAATCGGTGACGTACAAAAAACCAAGCTCGCTGCCATCGAAGCTGAATGGCACACCGAAGAAGCACCTGCGGCATTTACCTTAATTGGCTTGCCCAATATGGACACGCACAGCACCGATTACGCCATTAAGATTCCTTACGCAATGGGTATCATTGCTACCCGCTCACTCGATACT
>JAAZCO010000138.1 GCA_012513235.1 Gammaproteobacteria bacterium | reverse complement strand
CCACTAAAATAACGGCTAAGCCCGGTGCGCGTAAACCTTGGTCTAGACGGTTTTGTACTTGTTGGGCGATATCTTTACGAATATCTGCGGCGATCTGTTTGCCGTCAATCAATTGTGCTGTCATGAGGTAATGAGCCATACCAATTTAAATAAAAAAGATGCGGCTATTCTCGCACGACCGACCGCATCGGGCAAAGATGCAGAGGAAGTATTTTATTGAGCCTTGCTATGTATTTGATTCTTTTACACTTATTTTACA
Organism: Gammaproteobacteria bacterium; assembly: GCA_012513235.1. Classification (GTDB taxonomy): domain Bacteria; phylum Pseudomonadota; class Gammaproteobacteria; order Pseudomonadales; family Pseudomonadaceae; genus Denitrificimonas. The sequence continues at coordinate 9,359 of JAAZCO010000138.1, read as the reverse complement.
AATAGTAGTTGACAGCATCCGTGTATCTCTTTAATATTCACCCCGCTCACCCAGTACAGCCTGAAGCTGATACGAGAACTGAACAAGTTAAATTGAACAGTTATCGAGCTTAGAGTCAGACGCTCATTATTGAGTAGTCACTGTAAGCGCCCGTAGCTCAGTCGGATAGAGCACCCGCCTTCTAAGCGGGTGGTCGCAGGTTCGAATCCTGCCGGGCGCGCCATTAAGGCGAAGCTGGTAAGTGAAGCAAGTTACATGTATGATGTGCACCGTAATATGGTGGGCGTAGCTCAGTTGGTAGAGCACGGGATTGTGATTCCCGGTGTCGTGGGTTCGAGACCCATCGTCCACCCCATATTTGGATAACTTAGTGCTTGTAAAGCATTAAGCGTGAGTTATAAAGCGGACGTGGTGGAATTGGTAGACACACCAGATTTAGGTTCTGGCGCCGCGAGGTGTGAGAGTTCGAGTCTCTCTGTCCGCACCATATAAAGGCCAAAAGCCTGTGAATAAAAAAGCCCCTTAATTGGGGTTTTTTTTATTCACAGGCTTTCTTATACCAATCTGTACCATTGAGAACCATCCCAGTGCCTCGGTGTGTGTACCATATTGTGTACCACGCGAGTTCGAGAAAGGTTCGTGGTACACATGCCTCTACAGATACTCAATTACGCACGCTAAAGGCGCGCGAAAAGGCCTACATATAAACGATATATGGACGGCCTGTCCATTCGCGTTCTGACGTCTGGCACCCGCACTTGGCAATTTAATACGAGCTCCTGGCCTACGCAGTTCAGATAAAAACCTGCATTGAATTGCAGAAACAAAAAGCCTCCAAGGCAGAACTGCTTTGGAGGCTTCAGCTGGTGTAGTGCATTGGAAAAGACGGTGAACAGTTTCCTTGTTTATAGCCCTAAAAATTTAAATGGCTTCGCTTCTTCAAAGTCTTTGGATACTTCACCGCCAAGAACACGGGCTTGATTTTCTCCCAGCTTTAATTGTTTGGTCTTGCCTGTTTTTGATGAGAAATCCACTTCCTTTAAGTCAATCCAGAAAATACTTGGGCTTAAAGCTGACTCAAAAAAGTAAAGTTGATTCTTGTGATCAGCCACGGTTCTCCAGCGGGTAGAGGAAATGTTTGGCTGATCCGGTGTGCTAATGCCATAAGGGACAGAAACGTTTCTGATCACGCCAAACATGCTGGCGATAGACTCTTCTGGGCTGGCTGCCTGAGGTATATGGTTTACATAATAAGACGCACGTACAAAGCGGTCAGCAGCACGGTTAGTGCCTGGAAGCATGGTTTCACCGCCAATTTGCTCCCAGTATTCATTCAAAGCAAGTTGGTGCTCAAATGTGGGTGAGTTCGTCATCACTTGGTATTTTTTGCTGTGATGAATAACCTGTTTGCCGTCTATATACTCAATAATTGCGCTATCACCTGAAGCATCAGACAATGATAAGTGAAGTGTTGCTAGGCGTTTTTCGCCTGGTACTTCAGCAGTGACAATAGTGTAAGGCTCTTTTTTTAATGCTGTAATAGCTTCTTCTACGGTTGCAAAATTATCTAGCGAGTATTGCGCCCATGCAGCCATGGTAAGACCTGGCTTACTTTTTTCTGAGAACTCTGGGTACTTGGACTCAACAAGCCATAGTACGTTGGCCATTAAACCTTTTTCGTTTAAGCCATCAGTGGTTGCTATATCGTAGCCAGATGCAATAACGCTGCCGTATTTTGAAGTCCACTTGATCGAGTTGGGACCAACCTCACCATGACGTTCAATTCCTCGTGGAAATATCCATAAGTTTGTTTGCACATCACTTTTCCAGTCCATTGAGCGCGCAGTAATCGTCCGATTTCCTTCACCCAAATAAACTACTCGAGTACAAGCATCTGCAATAGCTGAGAAAGCAAGACCGCTTAAAAGAGCGGGTATAACAATTGCTTTTTTGAGGCGATGTTTAAATAAGCGCTGCATAGTGTTCCTTCCTTTTTCTATAAATTAGAAACGCATAGTCATGCCTATTACTGGACCTGATTGGCGCATATCATATTTGAAACGCTGCCCTGTAAAGTCAGTAGTAGTGTATCTCTGGCTTAATGAACGGTAACCAAACCTAATAATGGTTGGCTGATCTAGGAAATAGGTTCTATAACCTAAATAGACTTCGTGGTTGTGCGTTTTCTTATTGTCAGTGTCTAACCCGCCAATTTGGGTAAGTACTGATAGGTTTAACCTGTTAGTTAAATCTGCCGTTAGTCGTGCACCAACAAAAGGATCTGTCCACTCTGCTTTTTTAGAAAGTTTTAAACCAAAGGTGTCGGATTGGACTTCAGCCTTTAATTTAGTCCAGCGAGCCCCTACAGTTGGGTCTATCGCGATGCGCCTTGGCTCACCAAATAAGTGGTTGCCACCTAATTCGTAGGTAAATGCTCGATAGAAGGCTCCAAAGGCCACAGTGGCTTGATTGATTTTATAGCTGATTTTTTGCCCTAATACTCGATCATTACTATCAGTGTCGACGTTAATCGCATCTATATAAAACCCGTATCGAGAGTTAGTGAGCTCTAAGTTCCCCATAAATATTGAGTTTACGTCATTCACGAGCTCAGAAAAGGGGATGTCTACAGAAGGCTTTTTGCCTGCTAATGCAAGGTCTCCTTTCAAAGAGGCGCCCCAAATAAATGGGCTGGCCAGTAATTTCCAGCTGTCAGGTGTTTCGGCTGCAACAAAGCTAGGGAGTATTATAAAACTGCAGGCAGTAATGAGGCGTTTTATCATGAGAATTTATCTCTAAATATTGATGTTGCGAATATAGATTAAAATGCTATCTGTTTCACCATGGAGGTGAATTTATGTGTTTTAGGGGAAGTCCAGTCAGCTGTTATTTTTTTGGAGGACTGCCTTTTATGATTGAGTACAGCAGCAGAAGAAATACAGCACTACTCGCATCCAAATTAGAGTTTGCCATACAAAAAGACGTGCTCCTGCTTGAAATCTGAAGATCTGGCAGGGGTGTTTGCTGTGTATTTTAAGCAGGAGCAGGTACGCTGGCGCACTTTATTATTGTGCTGCTTTATAATCAATAGCCGGCTGGTAATCATTAGATGCATGGTCAGTTTATTTGTACCATGGTTTGTACCACGGAAATACACCAGCCTATAAGGGGCTTGCTTTTGTTGCTGATAGATACCTTGTTTCGAGTCTCTCTGTCCGCACCATATAAAGGCCTAAAGCCTGTGAATAAAAAAGTCCCTTAATTGGGGCTTTTTGTGTCTGTAAATCAGGATGACTTATGTTGGCTGAACATTATTTTTTGATCAAAAACGTACATATCAGTTTGGCGTTGCTCAGTGGCTGCTTGTTTATGCTGCGTGGATTGTGGGGGTTGTTAATTTATAGGCGTACGTTGTTGCAGCTTAGGCTTAATCGCCTCAGTTATGTGATTGATACATGCTTGTTATTGGCAGCCTTGCTGTTATTAGCCAGCTTAAGTTTTGCGCCTTTAGCTGCGCCTTGGTTGCAGGCAAAATTAGTGTTATTGCTGTGTTACGTATTGCTCGGCGCTCTAGCGTTTCGAGTGCAGTATGCAATTGTGCTGCGCTGGTTGGCTTATTTTGCGGCATTGATTTGTTATATGGGGATGTATTATTCAGCGCGCTGGCATCAGCCTTTTGCCGGTGTGTTCGCTTCAGCTATTTAAGTGTTTTTATCGGGTGGCAACTGCAACAGTTGTAAAGGAGCCTCGTTACTATCGTGACGATTATAAAAGCCTTTAGGCGCTTTTCCTTTGAGGTACCAAGCAAAAGCAATGATTTCTGCAATGGTTTGGTAGAGTGACTCAGGGATTGCATCTCCGAGTTCGAGGCGGGCTAACAGGCGTACTAAATCGGCGTTTTCATAAATGGGCACGTCATTTTCACGAGCAATCTGTAGGATTTCTTCAGCCAGAGCGTCATTGCCTTTGGCAGTGACATTAGGCGCATTTTGGCCGTCGTATTTTAGAGCAATGGCTTGGCGTTCAGTGGGTTTGTTCATGCTAAGTCATCAATCCAGCGTTGTTGTAGGGTGGTTTTTTCACCTTGTGGTGGTGAGCCTTGATGGCAGCTTAAATCTTTTACCGTTAAACCAATACCCAGCAAGCGATCGCGTAGATGACTGAGTTCATGTTCGATCAGTTCGGCAGTGGCACCCTGTTGTGCCCAGAGTTGACTGGAAATACTGGTACCTTGCAAGCTGGCTTGAATATGCAAAGGCCCGAGTGGCTCCAAATCAAAGCTTAAATCGATTTTCCACAGTGGCACCACAGGCTCGTCTGACTTTTTATGCGTGGGCTCTTCGTGTTGAAATTTAATCTGCAGCGGCACGATATGGTGTTGGTCGCGAGCGGGGACCTCCAATTGCCAGACTGTAACTTGGGTGCCGTCATGGGTTGTATGCGTCTGTCCAAGGCTTGAAAGTTGGTGGGTTTGCAGTCGCGATACCGCTGCAGCAGCAAGCTTGAGTAATGAGCCTAAATCGTTAGGGTTGTCTAATGATTGCAATAGGCGTGCTGGCAGTGGAAAGCGCATGGCTTGCTCGCGCAGTTGGGACTGGGTATTGCCCAGCAATTGATCGCGTAAAAGCCCTGGTAAAGCCTGTGATAACAGCGCACTTTGCGATGCGGCAAGAGTAGGGTTGCTACTGGGTAGCATAGGTACAAGTTGTGCAATCAAGCGCAGTAGATTGGCTTTCATGTCTTGGCTTGCATGCTCAAATGCACCACTAAGCAGTTTGTTTTCTAGCTGAGCACCACTGTTGATTAGGCTCTGAGCGAGTTTCTTAGGGTCCATTAAAGTAGTGATTTCAGGTAAGCCGCCCAGTAACTGGCTGATAGCTTTTTGTGCTTCCGGCGAAATACTCTGCGGCGATACAGTATCTAAGCCTTTAAACAGTTGATTGAGTGAGCCTTGCAGACCAAATTGTTTTTGCAATTCTTGGTTGATGGCCAGTGGCTCAAGGCGTGTATTGAGTGGCTGAAAAGTTAACTGTTGCGCGCCATCAATTCGCGCGATAAAAACACTGTTTAAAGGTAGAGATTTTGGACTGTCGATCTGCAGTTGCTGGCCGGCTAAAGCATTGTTGGTCACGCTGACCACAACTTTAAAGCCGCCTTGCGGGTTGGGTTCGACGTGTGTGACTTTGCCCTCAAGTAAAGTGCCGGGTGTGAGTACAGCGGTGTCAATGCGTGTTGCGATTGTGCCAGTGCTGGCTGGAACTAAGCTAAAGGCCAGTTGTTGTGCGGACAGTGCAGTCACTTTTAATACATTGCCGGCAACCAGTGGCTGACTGCTTTGTACTTCCACGGTACGTTGCTGGCCGTCACTCAGCGAGAGGCGTAACAGTACTTGAAAAGCTTGCTGAGTTTCGCGTAATGCTAAAACTTGAGCTTGGGCAGAGTCGCCAATATTGAGTTGTGAAGGTAGACTGCCCTGCAATTGTAAAATGGAATTGACCGCAGATGTAGCGGTGCGTTGCACATTAGGGATGCTAGGGGAAGGGCGTGCTGAAGGTATTTCACTGGCCATTTCGATTGCAACCTACTGTAAATGCTTTGTAAATGCCTGCCGCGCGCAGGGCGCAGCCGTGTATAATCGCGGATTATTTAGAGTCGCTGCAGGGCAGTATAGCTGCTCTGTGAAACCGACTTGAAACTTTTTCGCAAGGCGACCTGTTTGTGTCTGATGCTTATCTTGAAACTGTTGATTTGGCCTGTGAGCGCGATTGGCGTCTGCTATTTGAACATTTAAATATTAGTGTTAAGCCCAGCGATATGCTGCAAGTCAGTGGTCCTAATGGTAGCGGGAAAACCAGTCTATTGCGTTTAATGGCAGGTTTGATGCAGCCAACCGCGGGTGAAGTGCTGATTAAGGGTACCAATATTCATCGCCAGCGCCAGGTGTTAACGTCTAATTTACTGTGGCTGGGCCATGCCGCAGGTATTAAAGGCTTGCTGACTGCTGAAGAAAATCTGACCTGGTTATCCGCCTTGCATCACAGTGCAACACGCCAACAGATTTGGCAGGCTTTAGCTGCAGTCGGTTTAGCAGGTTTTGAAGATGTGCCCTGTCATACCTTGTCTGCTGGGCAGCAACGCCGTGTTGCTTTAGCGCGTTTATATTTAGATGCACCGCCCTTATGGATTTTGGATGAGCCTTTTACTGCGTTGGATAAGCAAGCAGTGACGCAGCTGGAGCAGCATTTAGCGCAGCATTGTGTCAATGGCGGTATTGTTATTTTAACCACACATCACGCTTTACAAAATACGCCAGCAACCTTTCGTGAGTTGGATTTGGGGCGGATTGCACCATGAGTCATGTCTTTGTTTTGATGCTAGTGCGTGAAACACGCTTGATGTTTCGCCGTCCTGCTGAGTTGGTGAACCCCTTGGTGTTTTTTGCCATTGTGATCGCATTGTTTCCATTGGCAGTGGGGCCGGAGTCGCAGCTACTGCAAACCTTGTCACCCGGGTTGTTGTGGGTGGCAGCTTTATTGGCGGTTCTGTTATCGCTTGATGGCCTTTTTCGCAGTGATTTTGAAGATGGTTCACTGGAGCAGTGGGTCGTTTCGCCGCATCCACTTGTGGTCTTAGTTCTTGCTAAGGTGCTCGCGCATTGGTTGTACTGTGGTTTAGCTTTAGTGCTGCTATCACCGTTATTGGCGTTAATGTTAGGTTTGCCGGCTGATCGTATTGCGACTTTATTATTCTCGTTATTGTTGGGTACGCCTGTTTTAAGTTTACTCGGTGCTGTGGGTGCTGCATTAACCGTAGGCTTGAAGCGCGGTGGAATATTGTTGGCATTGTTGATTCTACCGTTATACATTCCCGTGCTGATTTTAGGCAGTGGCGTGATTCAAGCATCTTTGCAAGGCTTACCTACGGCAGGTTATTTGTTGTGGATGGCAGCTTTAGCGATGTTGACTTTGACTTTAGCGCCTTTTGCGATTGCTGCGGGCTTGCGCATTAGTGTGGGTGAATAGGATCGTAAGAACCGTATGACTGTGCGCTCAGACATTGTATATATAAAATAATGCGATCATAGATTGCACAACTGATATTGAATAACTGTGAGTATCTCGATGAATTGGACGTGGTTTCACAAGCTGGGCTCGCCCAAGTGGTTTTATGAAATAAGTGGCCGCTGGTTACCTTGGCTCAGCATCAGTGCAGCTGTATTAATGTTGCTCGGTGCGGTGTTGGGTCTAGCTTATGCTCCACCTGATTATCAGCAGGGCAATAGCTTTCGTATTATTTATATTCATGTTCCCGCGGCTTTTTTAGCCCAGTCCACTTATATTTCGCTTGCGGTCGCTGGGATTGTCGGTCTGGTATGGAAAATGAAAATTGCTGACGTAGCAGTGCAGCAGGCGGCTCCGATTGGCGCATGGATGACGGTGATTGCACTCTTTACCGGTGCCGTATGGGGCAAGCCAACGTGGGGCGCTTGGTGGGTTTGGGACGCGCGTTTAACTGCTATGTTGATTCTGCTGTTTTTATACTTTGGCATCATCGCTCTAGGGCATGCCATTAGCAACCGTGATAGTGCCGCTAAAGCCTGTGCCATCTTAGCGATTGTCGGTGTCGTTAATATTCCCATCATCAAGTACTCGGTAGACTGGTGGAATACATTGCATCAGCCGGCAACTTTTACCATTACGGAAAAGCCAGCAATGCCGATGGAAATGTGGTTGCCGTTACTGATTATGACCATTGGTTTTTATTGCTTTTTTGCAGCTGTCTTACTGATGCGCATGCGTACAGAAGTATTACGGCGTGAGTCGCGTACCCGTTGGGCACAAGCTGAAGTCGCACGAAAAATCGGGAGAGGTGTATGAGTTTTAATTCGTTTTCTGAGTTTTTAGCCATGGGCAATCACGGAGTGTATGTGTGGTCTGCCTACGGTGTGAGTTGTGCAATTTTAGTGTTGAATGTGGTGCTGCCTTTATTAGCCCGCCAACGTTATTTTAAAGATGAGGCGCGTCGTTTGCGTCGGGAGGCTCAACAGTGAATCCAGTACGTAAAAAACGCTTAATTATTATTGGCGCTATTTTATTAGGCGTCGCTGCAACCGTAGGTCTTGGCTTAATGGCGCTGCAGCAAAACATCAACTTGTTTTATACCCCGACACAAATTGCCAATGGTGAAGCACCGCAAGGTGCGCGTATTCGTGCTGGTGGTTTAGTCAAAGAAGGGACGCTTACGCGTAGCGAAGACTCGCTGACGGTGGACTTCATCGTGACTGATGGTGATGCGGATACAGGTATTCAGTACCGCGGTATTTTGCCTGACTTGTTTCGCGAAGGTCAGGGCATCGTCGCTATGGGGCGTTTAAATGATGCCGGCGTATTAATTGCTGATGAAATTCTGGCCAAGCATGATGAAAACTATATGCCACCAGAAGTAAGCAGTGCCCTAGAAAAAACGGGCATGCTAAAACACTATGAAGATAGTCAAAAGGAATCAAAAAAATGAGCGATGCGGCGTTGTATGTGCCGGAACTGGGTCAGTTAGCAATGATCCTAGCGTTATGCTTTGCTGTGGTGCAGTCGTTTTTTCCGTTAGTTGGCGCCTGGCGTGGCGATCATAAGTGGATGAGCCTAGGGCAGCCTGCTGCTTGGGGGCAGTTTATCTTCTTATTGATTGCCTTCCTGTGTCTGACCTGGTCCTTTATGACCGATGACTTTTCGGTGGCTTACACGGCATCGAACTCCAATAGTGCGCTGCCTTGGTTTTATAAGTTCAGTGCGGTGTGGGGAGCGCATGAAGGCTCTTTGCTGTTATGGGCTTTGATTCTAGCTGGCTGGACTTTTGCAGTAGCGATTTTCTCGCGTCAATTACCTGAGGAAATGCTGGCGCGTGTCTTGGCGGTGATGGGCATGATCAGTATCGGCTTTTTGCTCTTTCTGATTGAGACATCCAATCCTTTTGTGCGTTTATTACCACAAATGCCGATGGACGGGCGTGACCTTAACCCATTGTTACAAGACTTTGGTTTGATCGTACACCCGCCCATGCTCTATATGGGTTACGTAGGTTTCTCGGTAGCCTTTGCCTTTGCGATTGCAGCATTGCTCGGCGGTAAGTTGGATGCGGCATGGGCGCGCTGGTCACGTCCGTGGACGTTGATCGCTTGGGCGTTTCTCGGTGCTGGTATTGCGCTGGGTTCGTGGTGGGCTTACTACGAACTGGGTTGGGGCGGTTGGTGGTTCTGGGATCCGGTAGAAAACGCATCCTTTATGCCATGGTTGCTGGGTACTGCTTTGATTCACTCCTTGGCAGTGACAGAAAAGCGTGGCGTGTTTAAAAACTGGACAGTG
>JAAZCO010000137.1 GCA_012513235.1 Gammaproteobacteria bacterium | reverse complement strand
GCTGGCGGTACCGCAGTTAATCACACTCAGTTCAATGCCTTGTTGCTTGCACAAGGTCGCCACCGCCGCGCCACCCTTGACGAAGTTCGACAGCATGGCAATGGTCACCGATTGCGGAAAAGCCGACACCCCTTGCGCCACCACACCGTGGTCACCGGCAAACACCAGCATATGCGCTTGCTGAATCTGCGGTTTGACCTGATGTTGCATAGCAGCCAACTCAATGGCCACAGTCTCGAGGCGGCCTAAAGAGCCTTGCGGTTTGGTCAGTTGGTCTTGATGTGCTTGTGCCTGTTGCTGCGAGGCTGCAGACAGTGGCGCTGTGGCGTTTAACCACCAGTTACTTTGGGTCATGGGCTTCGCTTGTGTGTGATTTTAAATACGTTGAAATCGATACACCCAGTGCGGCAGGCTTAAATATAACGCGTAGCGCTGCGCACTGTGGCTGCAGAGCGTGCAGCGATTAATGTGTGGTGGGCGTATGGCGCTCTTGGATAATCACCCAAGGTGCTACCACCACCGCCCAGAGTTCGGGGTCACGCGTGGCATAATCCATTGCCGTTTCATCGGTGAGTACATGCAAAGCTTTTTGTTGCATCAGCGCGCTGACTTGCTTTTTATCGTCATTGATAATGTATTCAGCGACCGCAACCAAATCGTGCTGGCTGGCAACCCACAGCACATTGCCTTTAGCAAATTGAGGCATGACTTCGGCCCAAGTTATTTGTGCAGTTTCACCGAGAAGTTGCGCGTATAAGGTACTGATTTCATTCGACATGTTTTTTCTCGTGGCAAAAATAGGCATGATAGCCTGTCTTGCAGGTTCCCCCCAAGGTTCAATGCTCAAGAATTCTGTGAATTGGAGTGATTATTCGTATGCAAACATCATTACCACGTTTAGCTTTTGCTGGTATCGGCTTGATGGGCTTGCCGATGTGCCAGCGTTTATTGGCGGCGGGTTATCCGCTGGTGGTCTGGAATCGCAATCCAGAGAAATGCGCAGCTTTGGTCGCCCTCGGTGCCACGCAAGTTTTGCAGCGAGCTGAGTTATGTGCGCAGGCCGATATAGTTCTCTTGTGTCTTGCAGATACCCAAGCAGTAGAAGAAGTGATGTTTGCCGAGTCCGGTATCGCGGCAGCGTTACAGCCTGAGCATATTGTGGTGGATTTCTCCAGTATCGAACCCAATGCCACCAAAGCTATGGCGCAACGTGTGCTTGCAAGCAGTGGCGCGCAGTGGCTGGATATTCCGGTGTCGGGCGGTGTTGCTGGGGCCGAGCTGGGCAGTTTAGTGATGATGGCCGGTGGTGATGCACAAGCCTTAGCAACGGTTGAGCCGGTACTGGCGCACCTCAGTCAGCGTGTCACGCATATGGGCGCAGTGGGTGCGGGGCAGGTGGCTAAGGTCTGTAATCAGATGCTGGTGGCCTGTAATGCGATGGTGATTGCTGAAGTGGTGGCTTTAGCAGAACAAGCAGGCGTCGATGCAGCCCTATTAGCGCCGGCGTTGGCGGGTGGTTTTGCTGACAGTAAGCCGTTTCAAATTCTGGTGCCACAAATGGCGCAACGCGAATTTGAGCCGGTTAAATGGCATGTGCGCACTTTATTAAAGGATTTGGATATGGCGGTGAAACTCTCACAAGGCCATACCTCAGCCACGCCTATGAGTGGTTTAGCGGCGCAGTTGATGCGAGTCCATGCCGCACAAGGGCATTTAGCCTCAGACCCATCGACCTTGATTCAGCTGTATAGCGAGGATAAATAATGGATATCGTTGCCAATCTTTCCATGCTGTTTACTGAGTTGCCGTTACTCGAACGTGTACGTGCCGCATCGGCGGCGGGCTTTAATGCGGTGGAAATTCAGTTTCCCTACGATGTGCCTGCCATTCAACTCAAAGACGAGTTGCAGCGTTGCGGGATGCCCTTGGTACTGATCAATCTGCCTGCGGGCGATTTAATGCAGGGCGGTAACGGTATCGCTTGTGACCCACAGATGCGGCCGCAGTTTGCCAATGCCTTAGATGAAGCACTGAGTTATGCGCTAATGGTGCGCCCGCGTATGGTCAACGTTTTAGCTGGGCGCGTGCCTGAAGGCGGTTCGCGGGGTCGTGCGCTGGCAACGCTTGCCGCGAATCTGTTAGATGCTGCACAAGCCTTTGACCGCTTGGGTATTAAAGTCCTCTGTGAAGCGATTAATCCAATTGATATGCCTGGCTTTTTAATCAATACGCCAGAGGATTTACGCGACTTATTAACGGAAGTGAAACACAGCAACTGTTTTGCGCAATTGGACGTCTACCATATGGCGCGCCAAGGTATCAGTACTGAGCAAGCGCTGGCGGTATTGGGTGACAGCGTGGCTCATGTGCAGTTTGCTGATTATCCGGGCCGTGGTGAGCCGGGCAGTGGTGAAGTGGATTTTGCTGCCATGCATGACGCATTACAACGTGCCGGTTATCAAGGTGCGCTGGCCGCTGAATATCGCCCAACCGGCACGACTGTAGAGAGTTTGGCTTGGTTGCAGCAAGCGCCTTTTCAGCACTCTTAATTGATCCAATAGCCAACAGAATAGAACCCTATGCCTTTGATAACCCGCCCATCTAAACAAGCCGATAACGCTTGGCGAGTGCTGTTTTTATTATTTTTAGCCAATGTGTTTAATTTCTTTGACCGCGTCGTGCCAAGCATTGTGATGGAGCCGATTCGGCTGGAGTGGAGTTTAAGCGACTTTCAAATCGGCATGCTGGGTACGGCCTTTACCATTGTTTATGCGGTGGCGGGTATTCCGTTGGGGCGCATGGCCGATACCGGCTCACGTAAAAAGATTATGGGCTGGGGCTTGCTGCTCTGGAGCGGATTAACCGCAGTGAATGGCGCAGTGCAAGGCTTTTGGGGCTTTTTGCTGGCGCGTATGGGCGTCGGCATTGGCGAGGCCAGCTATGGGCCGGCAGCCAATTCGTTGATTGGTGATATGTTCCCTGCCAACCGTCGGGCCCGCGCGATGGGTATCTTTATGATGGGTTTGCCAGTGGGCTTATTGCTGGCATTTTTTACCACCGGTTGGATTGTGCAGGCGTTCGACAGTTGGCGCGCGCCGTTTTTTGTGGCTGCAGTGCCGGGTGTGCTGTTAGCGCTGTTGATGTTTAAACTGCGTGAGCCGCAGCGGGGTGCAGCCGAGGTGGTCGCAGTCAATAACACACCTATTGTTAAGCCCATACGCACCATTTTAGCCACGCAAACCATGTGGTGGTTGGTGTTGGCTGGGCTCTGCTATAACTTTGCTACCTATGCCAACACCTCCTTTATGGTGCCGATGCTGCAGCGTTATTTTGGCTTGGAGCTGACACAAGCCTCGATGTCTGTCGGTGTAATTGTCGGTGTGACGGGTTTGTTTGCCTTGCCATTAGGTGGCTGGATTGCTGACCGTTTGCACGAGCGAGTCCGCAATGGTCGTTTGTTATTTGGTGGGGTGAGCTTGCTGCTGACCAGTCTCTGTACCGGTATTGCTTTAGTCGCTGGGCAGATTGATGTGCTGTGGTTTGTCGGCTTATTTGCGCTGGGCTGGGTGTTTGCCTATAACTTTTATACCTGCGTGTATACTGCGGTACAAGATGTGGTGGAGCCGCGTTTACGAGCGACAGCCATGGCCTTGTTCTTTGCTGGTCTATATTTGCTTGGTGGCGGCTTAGGCCCATTGATTGTTGGCGGCTTATCCGACTACTTGGCTCAGCAAGCGATGCTCAGTGCTGGTGTCAGTGAGATGAATGAAGCCTTTCGCGCGCTGGGTTTGCACAGTGCGATGTATTTAGTACCGGTGGCCATGGCGCTCACCGGTGTGTTTTTGTTGATTGCTATGCGCACCTTTAGCCGTGATGCGCAAAAGATGCTGCAATCAGCCCAGTCATCAGGAGTTCAATAATGTTAAACAAAATTAAAGCGGCGTTGGCCACACTTGAGCCAACCTTTTTACAGATTGAAGATGAAAGCCATATGCACAGCATTGGCCCTGAAAGCCATTTTAAAGTTGTGTTGGTCAGTGAGGTGTTTGCTGATGTGCGCAAGGTGCAGCGCCACCAAAAAGTCTATGCTGCGGTAGGTGATTTAATGCAGCAGTTCCATGCTTTAGCCCTGCACACTTACACGCCAGACGAGTGGTTGACAGTTGAGAATGCGCCCAACTCACCTAAGTGCATGGGCGGCAGTTTGCACGATAAGAAGTAAGGTGATTTCTAGCCTGTCATGACGCTTAGAAAGACCAACGCCCCACATAGATTGATTGTCTGTGTGGGGCGTTTTTCCTTCTACTGAGCGGTTAAAGTTGATTAGGCCTTAGCTAAAATATCACGTAGCACATAGGGCAGAATTCCACCATGACGGTAGTATTCCACTTCGACTGGAGTGTCGATACGAGACAGCACTGGTACCTGCTCGATGCTGCCATCTTTACGGGTAATTTCTAGAATCAGCTCTTGGCGCGGCTGCATGTCACTGTCGACACCGAGGATGCTAAAGCTTTCCTCACCGTTGATATTCAGCGAACTATAGGATGCGCCGTCAATAAACTGCAGGGGTAGCACGCCCATACCTACCAAGTTGGAGCGGTGAATACGCTCATAGGACTGCGCAATCACCGTCTTAACGCCCAGCAGTAAGGTACCCTTAGCCGCCCAATCACGACTGGATCCGGTACCGTACTCTTCGCCAGCAAAAATCACCGTAGGAATATGACGCTGCATATAATCCATTGCGGCATCATAAACCGGCACTTGCTGACCGTTGAGCAAAGTAAAACCGCCTTCTATGCGTGAGCCGTCTGCTGTGGGCGGTAGCATCAGGTTTTTCACTCGTACGTTAGCAAAGGTGCCGCGAATCATCACATCATGATTGCCGCGGCGTGAGCCATAGGTGTTGAAGTCCGATTGCTGCACATCATGGCTAACCAAGTACTGCCCAGCCGGTGTATCGCTGCGGAAGGAGCCTGCTGGGGAAATATGGTCGGTGGTGACTGAGTCGCCCAGCAGCATTAAGGCGCGCGCGTTGGTGATCGGCGCGACAGCTTGCGGTTGCATGGTAAAGCCTGCAAAGAAGGGCGGTTTAGCAATATAGGTGGATTTGGGCCAGTCGTAGACCAGGCCTTGCGCACTTTCAATATCGGTCCACAGCGCATTG
>JAAZCO010000136.1 GCA_012513235.1 Gammaproteobacteria bacterium | reverse complement strand
TCTATGACAGCAGCTCATAGCCTGTCGCGTCCCAAGGCTATTGAGCGTAAAGAACGTCCGGTTTATTTTCGATTTGATGTGTTTTTCTGAAAAGGATTTCAGTATGCATATGCACAGCCGTTTATCTAAAGCCATCGCCCGCACTTTAGTAGGGGTGATGTGGGTTCAGCCACTACTGACTGCTGCCGCTGATGTGCGCCTAGATAGCAGCGCTGGTGGTAATACACAGCTTACGCAAGCAGGTAATGGCGTGCCTGTGGTTAATATTGCTAAGCCTACAGCCAAGGGCTTATCCCACAATAAATTCACCGATTACAACGTGCAGCAGCAAGGTCTGATTCTCAATAACAGCACTGAGAAATACACGCCCACGCAATTGGGCGGCATTATTAATGGTAATGCTCAACTGAATGGCCAGTCAGCACGCTTAATTTTAAATGAAGTCACAGGTGGGCAAGCCAGTCAGCTTAAAGGTTACACCGAGGTAGCGGGTCAACAGGCGCATGTTGTTGTGGCTAACCCACACGGTATCACCTGCGATGGTTGCGGCTTTATTAATACCCCACATGCGACCTTAACCACAGGTAAACCGATGATTAAGCACGGCGAGCTTAAGAGTTATGAAGTCGATGGTGGGCAGATTGAAATCACTGGGGCTGGACTGAATGCCAGTAATGTCAGTCAATTTGATCTGATTACTCGCAGCGCCAAAATTAATGCTGAACTGCACGCTAATCAACTCAATATCATCACCGGTCGTAACAGCGTCGATGCGCAAACCCTCACCGCGACTGCAAAAGCAGATCGTCCAGCTGATAAACCTAGCCTTGCCATTGATAGCTCTGCCTTGAGCGGTATGTATGCTGGCGCCATTCGCTTAGTGGGTACTGAGGCAGGGGTGGGCGTTAAGTTGGCCGGTGATATGGCTGCGAGTGCGGGGGATATCCAGATTGATGCCAGTGGGAAATTAACCCTTGCACGTGCGAGTGCGCAGCACAATGTAGCACTCAATGCTGCCGAAATTGAATTAACCAGACAGGTGTACGCGGGGGATCAAGTTAGGCTGCAAGCGCAAGCGTTGACGAATACAAGCAATGTGTTGGCTGCCAATCGTATTGATGTGGCGGTGAGGGAAATTGATAACCAGGGTTTAATGACTGCGGGTCAGGAATTGGCCGTGGCGTCGCAGAGTGTTAAAAACACTAAAGGTGAGTTGATCAGTGAAAAGGCTGTTCGTCTTAATTTGTCGGGTGGTGATTTAGATAACAGTCAAGGTGGTTTTATTTACGCACCTACAGTTGGGCTGGAGCAGGTTGGGCTTATCAATAATAGTGAAGGAGAAATCCTATCCAGCGTTGATTTACGTTTAGATGCCCAGCAACTTAATAATCAAGGCGGCCAAATAAGCAGCGGAAAAAGTTTAATTGCGCAGGTTAAAAACGTTAATAACAGTCAGCAAGGCTTGATTTCGGCTGGTCAGGATTTAAATATTAGCGCACACACTTTTGATAACAGTCACAAGGGTACGCTCATCGCTAAAAGAGACTTATCAGCTCTGGTCGATGAGCGTATCAATAATAGCCAAGCAGGTGTTGTATTGGCTGATGGGCATTTGCAGATGCTCACGCAGAGGCTTGATAACTCAAATGAAGGGGTTATCGTTAGTGATCAGCAGCTGAAAATTGTTGCTCGGCATGTTGATAATCAACAAGGTGGCTTAATTTCAGGGGAATCAGGTCTCGACATCACGGCAAATCATTTAAATAATCAGCATGTTGGAACACTTTCCAGTGGTGCTGGAGAACTGAACATAAAGGCTACTGGTCAAGTTGATAATAGCTACCAGGGTGCTTTTATAAGCAAGAATGCTTTAAGTGTAGAGGCTGGAGAGCTTAGAAATCAGCAAGGTATTGTATTCAGTACGGCTGATGTTGGATTGCAGTTGAGCGGTGATATTGATAATCAACAGGGTCAAATCGCTGGCCGTCATGTCATGTTGACTGCAGAGAGTCTGTTTAATAATGCTGGTGAAGTCGTTGCCGAGAAGACATTGGGTGTGGCACTACTTGAGCAGTTACTCAACGAGCATGATGCCAGTATTGTCAGTGGTGAAGCCCTTCTATTAACAGCTAATTCTATTCGTAACCAGAACAGTATTATAGCAAGTGACGGCTTACTCACTATTATTGCGCAGCAATTACATAATGAACAGCAGGCTAGGATCGCTGCTAGAGGGCCGCTGCTATTAGAGGCTCAGCAGCTTTATAATCACAATCAAGGATATATTTACAGTCAAGCAGTGGGGCATATCAAAAGTCAACAACTCACCAATCAAGGCTCTATGACGACTGCAGGCGACTTGTTTGTGGATGCACAACACGTGCTAAATCACGGCACCTTAGGCAGTGGGCAGCAATTGCATCTTTATGCCCCCTTTGTTGAGAATGAAAATGCGTTAATGTTCAGCGGCAGTGATATGAATGTGCAAGTAGGGCAACTGAACAATCGTTATGCCGATCTATACAGTTTAGGCGGTATACATGTGTCGGGATATGCACCAAATAGCTCGGCTCAGCGTGTAGAAAATATATCAGGCACTATCCAAGCTGCGCATGATTTCAGCTTGCAGAGTGCAGTGGTAGACAATCGTCGGGATGTTTTAGAGGTTGACGATCAGGGTAAGTATTACGCCTCTATTACAGAATTACGTTGCGGTGCGCCTTATATTATCAATGGTGATTGTAAATTAGGCAGTAATGGCAAACGTAACTCAGTCTGGCAAGTCACGCAGCGTGAAAAAACAGAAGTGCTTAACAGTAGCGCCGCCTCCAATTTACTTGCGGGTGGCCATTTGTCTTTTGTGGGTGATGAGTTGCTCAATAGCAGCAGTTTAATCAGTAGTGGTGCTGACTTAAATCTAAGCTTTCAGCACGTCAATAACCTTGGTGTTCAGCCTGTGGATATTGAAGTGCAAAACATCTATATCGCAGGGCGTAGACCTAAATATAAATACCCTCGTAATGAGGCTCGTGCTTTTAATTTGACGCATAACCCAGCAGTTCGCAAGGGTAGTGTTGAGGCCGATATCAGCCGTTTTATTGCTAATAATATTGAGCGTGAGTATCTCCCAGGTCGTCAATATATTGAGAAGTCGTTAGCGGGTGAAGAGTATTCAGCAGTGATTCAAGCTGGCGCTAACGTGGTTATTGATGCGCAGCAAACGCTAAAAAACAGTGTTATTCGCTCAGGTTATACTGATTCCAGTTCTGGTGTGAGTGATACAGTCTTAAGTAGTGAGACGACACAAGTTCCCGTCCATTTACAACTGCCACCTGATTTGCAGCATAAATATATAGACCCTATTGATTTGCCAGGCTTTAGTTTGCCTGAAGTGGGTCAAGGCTTATTTCGTTTAAGTGATCAGGCTGCGATAAATGAGAATATACATCATGCCCATGCTGCTGTAGATGGCAGCTCTGCACGAAGTGATCGATTAGTGCAGCAAGGATTATATGAGAAAAACCAAGGGCAATCTTTGCTTGCCCGTTTTCGCGATGAGTATAGCCAAAATAATACACATCGTTATCTGATCGAAACTAATCCGGCATTAACACACATGCAGCAGTTTGTGAGCAGTGATTATTTGCTCGATAGTCTTGGTGTTAGCACTGATCAAATGAAAAAGCGTCTGGGTGATGGCTTATATGAACAAAAGTTGATGCGAGAAGCCGTTGTCGCGCGTACAGGTCAGCGCTTTATTGCAGGCTTAAGCAGTGATGAGGCGATGTATACCTATCTGATGGATAACGCGGTGGCTAGCCAAGCAGCATTAGACTTATCAGTCGGTGTATCACTGAGTGCTGAGCAAGTTGCAGCATTAACGCAAGATATTGTTTGGTTGGAGGAGCGTGACATATTAGGTGAGAAAGTCCTTGTTCCAGTCCTGTATTTAGCGCAAAGCGACAAGCGATTGGCAGCCAGTGGCGCACT
Source organism: Gammaproteobacteria bacterium (assembly GCA_012513235.1). GTDB lineage: Bacteria > Pseudomonadota > Gammaproteobacteria > Pseudomonadales > Pseudomonadaceae > Denitrificimonas. Next base: position 5,758 of record JAAZCO010000136.1, on the reverse strand, counting down.
AATCCAAGGCGAAAATGTATCACTCACTAGCTCAGGCTCTGTGATAAATGACGGTGCGTTACATGCTACCAATAACCTCAGTATGCAAGCGCATAACATCAGTAACCGAGGCTTGATTCAGGCAAATGGCGGCCTATCTTTACTAGCTGAAGAGCATATTTATAATCGTCAAGGCGGTATTTTAACCGGACATGATGTAGAGCTTACTGCGCGTACGGGCGATATTCTTAATGAGCGAACTGTTACGCGTCACACGAGTGACGTGGGCAATAATCGCTGGGAAACCAGCTTTGTTAACAGTGCTGCGCGTATCGAAGCGTCTCGTGACTTAACATTAAACGCTAGCCGTGATGTACAGAATTTAGGTGGTGTATTAGACAGCCGTGCTGACATACAGATCAATGCGGGGCGTGATGTCATGCTGGCTTCAGTTGAAGAGCGTCAAAGTATCAGTCGCGGTAATCATTACCTCAATGCACAGAGCCAGCAATTGGGCAGCACAACTCAAGCTGATGGGCACTTAAACATCCAAGCTGGACGAGACTTAACTGCGGTGGCTAGTGGTATTGAGTCAGGTGCTGATATGGAGTTGGTGGCTGGACGTGATCTATCCCTGGTTGCCGCTACCGATGAAAAACATAGTTATAGCAAGAGTAAAAACACTACGAGTCAGCGTGATCAGATTACTCAGCAAGCCAGTCATGTATATGCTGGCGGTGATATTGAGCTACGTGCGGAACAAGATCTTAATATTACTGCTAGCGAAGTGAAGGCCGTTAGAGATATCGGCTTAATATCAGGTCAAGATGCTCGTATTTTGTCAGCTTTAGATGAAGAGTCGTTATTTTACTCTAAGAAAAGTAAAAAATCTTTTGGGCGCAGCAAGAGTAAGCAGCAAGAAAGCTATGACAGTACTAATGTGGCTTCAGTGATTGATGCAGGCAATAATCTCACCATTAATACGCGAATTACTGATGCTGGTGGATTGAGTTTGGAAGGCGGACGAAATGTCACTGTAATCGGAAGTCAGTTGAATGCGGGCCTTGATTTGCTGGTTGGTGCAATCAACGATATTACTATTTTATCGGGCGTTGAAGAACATGGCAGCTACAGCAAAAAAACTAAATCTGGTTTTTTAGGCTTAAATAAATCTGGCAAAAGCCAACTAAAAACCACAGCAACACAGATGAATAGCGAGTTAAGTGCTGCCAATGATGTGGTTCTGGTTGCAGGCAATGATTTAGGTGTGCGTGCCAGTACTGTTGATGCGGGCAATGATGTTGAGTTGAGAGCAGGTTTGCTTGAATCAACAGGCGATATAAATTTGCTGTCAGCTAATAATGAAGCTTACAACTTGTCCGAGCGTTACCGTAAAAAAACAGGACTTTCGGCATCAGGTGGAATGGTGGCAGTTTCTTCTGCCAAAAAAGCTGGGCAGGCCGCGCAAAGTAGCACTAGCGTTGGTAGCCAAGTTATAGCTGAGGGTGATGCCAGTTTACAGGCCGAGCGTGATATCAATATTGTTGGTAGCGGCGTGAGTGCTGGTGGCAATCTATTACTTGATGCAGGGCGGGATGTGCAGGTAATTGCAGCGGATAATGAAAACGCTACGAGCACTTGGCAGCGTGAGCGTCGCACTGGTATTGCAATCAGTAGCGACCGCAATGGAGTGACAGCTTTTGCAGGCAACGATACTAAAATTGATAAGCGCTGGGACACTCAGAGTGCTGCGGCTGCTAGCCTGCTAGAGACCGGTGAGAATTTAGATATTAAGGCGGGTCGGGATATTCGTCAGACGGGTTCTGACCTGGCTGCAGGTCGTGATGTTAACCTAATAGCAGAGCGCAATATTATATTAGATGCGGCCAGTGAGCAGCGTCGCCAACAGCAAAAAGAAACACACCAACGTACAGGTCTGACTGTGAGTGTTAACCATAATTTTGGTAACACTATGGATGCTATTAAAGGTGCAGGGCGCGGTGATAATGGGTTGAGTCAGGTGTCTGGTGTCTTAAAAGCATTGGATTCAGTGACACAGTTTGTTTCTGGCCCAACAACGTCCGAGCATTTAGGTACAACGCGGCAGCAGACTACAACAGTTGAAGATATACAAAGCTATCGTGAGTCTACTTTAGATGCGGGGCGTGATATCAATCTGCTTGCAGGGCAAGATGTTGAGGCGCGTGGCACTCGAATCAATAGCCAGCGTGATATCAACATCGCAGGACAAAATATCACTTTAGATGTTGCTCGCGGCTACTATGCCCAAAATGCAGAGCATACGATGAGTCAAAGCGGTATCAACGGCAGCAGCACTGCTAATAGCGCGCGCGTTGGTATTGGTAGCAGTCATAGCAAGCAAACAGACAAAGGCCGCCAAGACACGTCATTGCCAACTCAGCTGCAAGCAGGTCGCGATGTCAATTTAGAATCTGTCCAAGATCTAACCTTGATCGGTACGCAGGTGCAAGCGCAGCGAGATATTCAGCTAAGTGCAGGCCAAGATTTGAGTATTCGAGCTGCACAAAATGATTCCACTTACGAAACACGCCGTAAGAGCGGTGGTAGTGAAGTGGGTTTAGCACTTGGTGAGCAGGTTCTTCTTTCTGTGTATGTCAGTGCTGACGCGGGCAAAGGCAAGCTTGATCGTGAAAGTGCCCAGCAGCAAGAAGCATATCTCTATGCCGGCAATCACCTAAATTTCAGTAGTGGTCGCGACACCATAGTTGCCGGTGCGCAGCTAGAAGGTGAGAAAGTCACTGGACGTGTGGGGCGTGACTTATTGGTGACCTCAGTTGCTGATACCGGCAAGGTGAGCGGTAAAGAATCTGATGCCAGCCTAACGGCTAGTGTGGGCTTATCAGGCGGTGCGAGTTTCAGTGGCTCAGTAGGTGTAGGTAAAACCACAGGCTCTACTGATTGGATAGAAAACCAAACTCGCATAACAGCCCGCGATGCGTTAGATATCCGTACCGAAAATCACACTCAACTCGATAGTGCTGTGATTGCCTCGAACACAGACAATTTAAAGCTGGATACAAATACGCTTGGTTTTAGTGACTTTAAGGGGCATGACAAAGAGCGCTCTTGGTATGTGAATGCTGGCGGTACTTATTCTTTAGCAGCTGACAGCGGCAATTCAGAGAGTGACTCTAAAGGTAGCAATGCTGCGGCGAAGACAGGCGCGGTTGACCGCAATCAAGATAACAAGGATGGTTCTAATCAGTGGAATATCAGTGGCTATCACAGCGAAAAAGACCGCCAGCAAATCGTCCGCGCCACGGTAGGTGAAGGCGAAATTATTGTGCGCAGTGATGCTGGAACTGGGGAGAATTCCACCCAAGGTTTAAACCGTGATACCAGCAAAGCCTACGAAATCACCAAAGATAAACAAGAAACCACTGAACTGTATGTGAGTAGCTCATCGTTTGAACCATTTAAAGAGTCAAAGCTGACCGTTGAGCAGTGGAAGCAAGGAATTCAGGATTATGGACTTAATTCCGCCAAAGCTTTTTTACAGCTGGGCTTGCTTAAGGACAGAGCTGCAACTGAGGCAGAAAACAATAATTTAGTTGCAGCGCTAACTTGGGCGCCAAGCTTATTAGTTAAGGCTATGGATTCTTTGAATACACCTACTGGAGGTGTGTTTCCTGGTGTTGAAAATCATGGAGGCCTAGCTACTCAGATACCTGCCTTGGCTGTTGGGGACCTAATGGTTTCCCGAGCTAAAGGAAAACTTAAGCTGGATGAGAAGACGGGTCAGCTTGTGGTGGAAAAAGGTAAACCTGTTTTAGATGGTGTGCCTACTTTCGATTCTTTTGATGGATTTACAGAAGATGAAAAAGCACATATTGCGACTAACGGCATTATGAATAGTCAGCTTGAGGCTATGACCAACGCCTTAATGCAGGGCGGTATGGAAGACGGACAGAGTTTTGTATTAGCTTATAACCCGACGCATGGTTTGATTGGGGACCTTCTTGAGTCAGCAGTTGATAGTCTTTTTAAAGGCAGTGTTAAATCAGGTACGGCTAGAAATCTAGATAGTCTCTATCAGCAAGCTAGTCAATCGCCAATAGAAAATTTACATCTTTATGGGCATAGTCAAGGTGGCCTATTAACTTGGGTTGCCGTTAAGGGACAGGACTTTTCTAATATTGAGCTAGTTACTGTGCAGCTGTCAGGGGCGCCTGTTGATGCGGTTAATTTTCATGATGATGTTGAGGCTACAAAAGCAAAAGAAACTTATAGTGTCTACCAAACAAATCGGCCTGAAGAGAAGACCATTCTAGGGTTGCCTAAGACAGATGCTGTTGCTGATTTGCCTGGATTAGGCGGAAATGCTCAGTATTCGGATGATCAAATAGGGCTGACCTTAGGAGCTCTTTTCTCTCTAGCGAGCCTCTTTGATACTGAAAAAAGTGCACACAGCAATTATGGCTGTGTAACCTGCGAAAGAACTGGATGGACAGAAACCTCAAGAAACGTTAGAGAAATTGTGATTAACCCAACGCTTATTGATATTCATGGAAATCATAGGAAGCTTAATGAATGATAAATAAATTTTTATTCTTAGTTTTTTTATTATTTATATCAGCATGCAGTACTAGTGAAATTAAATATGGTGAGGTTTCTAATATTGGGGTTGTTCGCTATAAGTTATGTGAGCGTGCTAAATATATAATTACTGACTTAAAACGTATAAGTTTTATGATGCCTAATATATTTAAAGATAACTGCTCGGATGAATCTAGATATACGATATTTGTTCAAGAGGACTACTTGGGTACATCCACCTTTGGAAAGGTGATTAGTGGAAATAAAATGATTATTGGTGGTACTTTAGGTCTTGGCATTACCGCTAGAGATTATAAAAAGAAATGGCTTTACTACTCCAACCCAGAACGCATGCTCGAAGACTATGCCAGCGTTGTTTATTCAGCTTGGCCTTGGTATATGCTTGCCACTGACTATTCTTGGGTCGAGCGAGCCGGTATGCACTGTCTACGTTTACCTGTTGAGTCCGATAATGGAATATTACGTTCTCGCCGTATGGATTACTTCTGCTATGAATCCATCAGTGGCTATCCATACCCAATCCACCTGCATGCATGGGAACGTTTACCAACTGGCAGTACAGGCGGCACTGACTTTGAAAAAGTATTGATTGAGCCGGTCTTAGACAGCATGCAGATCAATCCGGCAGATCCGCAAATACTGGCTCAATATCAGTCTAAGCGTGAACAGATGTGCCGAGATGCAAAGTTGTTTTATGACACCCTCGGCATGCAAGGTAAAGGTTTAGGCGGCGGTGCGCATATGCGCCGTACTATTCGCTATTTAAGTGACTGCGGATATGACATTGCCTATTTACCAGAAATAGAAAGGCTCTACGATCTGATTACAATAAAAGGCAAGGTCATTGGTCAGGCGGGACGACAGGAGCATCTCGATGTGTTCGATGATTTTTCATACACATATCAAAATACCTATTCGAATTATGGGCGAGGGAACTTCCCCAAAGATGTGCGCTTGCTTTCTAAGTATGAGTTTAAAGAACTCAAAAGAACATTGCTGGCCTTAAGGCCGCGCGCCATTGATACGCCTTTTAATTATCCAGGTATATGGTATGGACTCGCCCCGTCCTACGAAAAACAGCCTAAGGAGGGTTTTGGTATTCGCCAGCATCCAAAGTACGGCACTGTGATTGATATGACTGATTTAGCCTTAGGGCATGCGCGTATGAGTTTTATAATTG
>JAAZCO010000019.1 GCA_012513235.1 Gammaproteobacteria bacterium | reverse complement strand
TATTCAAAATCGACCGATGGTGCAGCATTACGCACCGGGTTACAGCGCCAGTATGGCCATGGGCTCACCCGGTGATAATGGCAGTGGTATTCGTTTGGGACAAACGGTGGGCGGTGCTGTGGATCGACTGGAGCGTATCAGCAGCTGGCGTTTTCTCAATCCACCGCAGGCGTTTGCTGCGGGTATGCTAGTGAATGCTAAAGGTGAACGCTATGTCAACGAAGCACTCTACGGAGCTGCGGTGGGGCAAGTGTTAGGCGATGAGCAAAACGGTGTGGGCTGGTTAATTTTGGATAAGAATCTGTACCGTAAAGCTCAGCAGCAATTGCGTAAAGACGAGATGTTGCCGTTCCAGCGTCAGCCTGGCAAGTTAGCGCTGTTGTTTTCCCGCAAGGCGCGCACGCTGGATCAGTTGTCGGCCAAGTGTGGTTTTGATCCGCAAACACTGCGCAATACTGCAGCAACCTATAACCGTACCGCCGCCGGTTGGCAGCCAGATGCCTTTGGTAAAGATCAAAATGATATGCACAGTATCGTCGATGGGCCGTTTTATGCGATTGATGTGGGAGCGAAAAGTAAGCTGTTGCCGCTATCGACTATGACTGTGGGTGGTTTAAAAGTGGATGAAGAAACGGGTGAAGTAGTGCGCGAGGATGGCAGTTGCATCACAGGCTTATACGCGGCCGGTCGTGCAGCAATTGGTTTGCCCTCGCACTTGTATATCAGTGGTTTGTCGGCGGCTGATTGCTTCTTTTCGGGGCGTCGTGCCGGTGCGCATGTTGCAGCGAATATGCGAGCTGAGACCCCATTAGAGGCTGACCCGCAGGATGGCGCAAGCGCGTCATTGCACTGAGTATTGTCGTCCAGATTGTACTGCAGATGCTGCAATCTGGACGAAGATCAGCGCTCTATGCGGGATAACTCACTTACCCTTCTAAATTGCGTACACGCTGCGCCAGTATTGAAAAATCAAAGCGTACCTTGGTGGGTATCAGTAACAGCAGCAGCGAGATTGCGACAGGTATCAGCGTGGCCAGCAAAAATGATTCCAGCAAGTTAGTCGTGGGTGCGCCTGGCGAGGGAAACATGATTAATCCAGCCACTAATCCGCCCATGGTACTCAGTACCGCGTTATAGCTTTGGTAACGCGCGCTATAGAAGCCAAAAAATACTGGAAAAGCCGCCGCACAGCAGAGTAAATCTGCCAGCAAAAACAGATAAAGAATACTGTAACCCTGCGAGGCAACAATCAGTACCGGCACTGATAAGACGATAATTAACCAGCGTGATATTTTTAGTAAATGTTGGTTGTTCAGCTTAGGTGATAAGCGACCGATATCAATCACAAAGATGCTTGATAGTGCGCTAATAGTCGAGTCGGCACTGCTCATAATCAGCGCTAAGCCAAAGGGCAATAAGCCGATGGCAAACCATATCGGCATATCGGTGAGCAGCACGCTAAACAGCGCGACTGAGCCGTCACCAGGCAAACCGAGGCCGACAAAAGCGAGTCCAAACAATCCCATAATAAAGATAATTGGAAAGCTCAGTAGACCACTGGTAATAAACCCGTTACGAATCACCCGGGTGCTGCGCGCAGCAAAAATACGCTGCCAAGTGCCTTGGTAAAACAAGCCGGTGAGAACTACCGCAAGGAAGAATGTCAGGCCAGATTTTAATCCATTCATATCGAATGGATTAAGCAGGTGCGGTGCTTTTTCTTGCAAACTGAGCACCATCGGTGTGATGCCACCGGTGATTTTCCAGCCAAAAAACATCCGCACCAAGAGAAACGGAATAATCACCAGCATCTGCAAGCGGTCAGTAAAGATCGTCACGCGCAGGCCGCCATACAGTGTGTAAATCAGCGTAGCGACCATCACAATGCTTGCGGTTTGCCACAATGGTACCGGTGCCAGTAACGCGACCATTTCCGCAATCGCCGTCAGCCCTGCAGTCAGGCTGATAAACATAAAGAACACCATAATCACTAGCACAAAGGCATACATGGTCCGACCATAACGGCCAAGGACAAACTCAGTCAGAGTGTGGCCTTCAGGCATCAAGGTGCGGATCCGTGGGCCGATTTGCGTCATGATTAAACTGGGTACCATCGAGCCTAAAGCGTAGCCAGTAATCGCACCAATGCCACCCCAGGTTGCGGCCTGTGCCGGACCAAATAAAATCCAAGTGCCCAAGGTGGTGGCCAATAAAGTCAGCAGGGTGGAGGTGCTGCTTTGACTGTTGCGCGCTACGAGAAAATCATCCAGCTTGTCTTGGGTGCGGCGTGCATAAATCAAGCCGGGTACGGCAAAGAGTATGGCAAAAACAATCAGCCAAGTGATGGCTGCAGAGGTGCTTAACATTATTGTTCTTCCTTGCCGGTAGGCAGTAACGTAATCGCTCAATAGCGAACGACCGGGATAGCGGCAAAGAGAAGGGGGCGCACAGGTAAGCAGGTGACAGGCATTTTCCTTCCCTTCGCCGGCATTACCCGGATCAGGTTCGAAGGGTTACTGCAGAAAATGCAGAATCTCAGCCGTGGTTTGGCTCCCCTAGGACGGCAGATAGGGTAGAAAGC
>JAAZCO010000135.1 GCA_012513235.1 Gammaproteobacteria bacterium | reverse complement strand
GGCGAAAGAAAAATGGTGGCGCGTATCCAGCCAGCCATGTTGAGCGCCGCCAAGCTCGTTGTAAGGTCGTAGTTCAATCATGGTAAAACCTCCTGCTGATATTTAATTTATATCAGCCAAACATGCGGGTTATGGAATCAACACAATCTTTTCTGCCGTGCCAGCGCTGACCTGTTGATAGGCAGCAACAGCTTGCGACAGGGGTAATTCGATAAATCCTCTGGGTGCCGGCAGTCCAGCATCAAATGCTTCGCCGATACGCTTAAGCATCTGCGCACATTCTTCTAGGCTGTAGAGCAGCGAATTAATCCCCACAATTGAGCCGCCACGGCGATACAGATTCAAGGAGGACAAACTGATTACGCCATCCTTGGGTGCGGCAATAATCGCCACACGACCAAAGGTATCAACCGTGTTGACGGCCGCAGCCAGCCAGAAACCTGTGGTTTCAAAAATCACTTCAGGCGCTTGCTGCTTGAAGTGCTGGCGTGCTTGCTCTGGCAGTTGCCCTTCTTCGCTGAGCTCAAACGCTGTAATGCCTTGCGCTTGCAAGCTCTGCACAACTTCGGCGCGGCGTGCTGCCATCACCACCTCTGCACCGCGTGCCTTGGCTAAAACCTGCGCTGCGTTAGCCACAGCGCCTGCGCCGATAATTAAAAAACGTGTACCTGCTTTAACCTGACTGCGCTCAAGGGCATCCCAAGCGGTGATAAAAGGCACGCCGCAGGTTGCCGCTTGGGCAAAGGTCAAGGACTTGGGTAGCGGCGTGACTGCGTTGACTGGCACCGTGACATACTGCGCATGGCAACCATCACGATAGAAACCAAAGCCCTGACCGCTACCGCCCCATACCGCTTGACCCAGCAATTCTTCAGGCCCTGCAGCCACTACGCCAGCAAAGTCTCGGCCGGGTATACGTGGCGTGCTGGTGTAAGGAAACAAGCCCAGCACATTCTTAATATCGCTGGGATTGACGCCGGTGGCACGCACCTCAACCAATACCTCACCCGCAGCAGGCACGGGCTTAGCCAAGTCATGCAATTGCAATGTATCTAAAGAACCCGTGGCAGAAAACTGTAAAGCGTGCATAAGAGACCTCCATTACTGGGTTAAGCGATACCGAGTTGAGCAGCGAGTCAATAGCTGCTCAGCCGGCCTGGGTGTGTAGCAAGAATCAAACGCTGCCATGTGCCTGTTTATGTTGTGTAGGTTGGCGATAGACGCCAAAGCCTAGAATGAATCAGAGCGGCCTTCGTTTAAGTGCGCACTGAGCTTGCGGTCCAGCGAAAACTTACCGCCGCCGTTTAAGACTAAAGCGCCAGTGATGGCCAGTAATGCTAGGCCAAACTCATAGCCGTTGTTACTCAAAAACAACCCATTAGGCAGGTGCACTGTGATGACTGCGACCAGCATGGTCATCGCCAGCACAAATGCTGCAGGTCGCGTCAGCAGTCCAAGCAGCAGGGCGATACCACCAAAAAACTCTGCACTGCCGGCGGCCAGCGCCATTAAATAACCCGGCTGCAAACCAATCGAAGCCATCCACTGCGCCGTTCCTTCCAGACCGCCGCCGCCGAAACTACCGAATAACTTCTGCGCGCCATGTGCCGCAAAAATAACCCCCGCACTGAGGCGCATGAGCAAGCTGCTCAAGCTGTTGTCAGTGGTCAGTACACGCTGAATTAAAGCTTTGCTCATGATGTTATCTCCAAGTAGAATCAGTTATGTTGTTTGATGTAACTACTATAGTACAAAGGCTAAGAAGGTAATAACGGAACGTTTTGACCTTTATGATCAGAGAAACTGAACTATGACTTTGCTTATCACCTTAGATGCCTTGCAAACCCTTGATGCGATCGATCGCCGTCACAGCTTTGCCGCTGCAGCAGAAGAGCTGCACCGTGTGCCATCCGCCGTTTCTTACACTATTAATAAACTGGAAGAAGATTTGGGCGTCGAGCTGTTTGATCGCAGCCGACGCAAAGCTGAACTGACCGCCATTGGACGTCTAGTGCTGGAACAAGGACGACACATTTTAAAGGCTGCAGAAGAATTAACAGAGCTGACTCGTCAAGCCGCAGACGGTTGGGAAGTTAAGCTAAGGATCTGTATTGAGAGTGTGCTGAGCTGCGACGCTATCTATGACTTAATTGAAGAGTTTCAGCGCATCCAGCCTAAAACCCAGATACGTCTCAGCGAAGAAGTCCTCAGCGGTAGTTGGGATGCGCTGATCGATGATCGCTGTGATTTAGTCGTAGGTGCCGAAGGGAGTGCGCCGGCACCAGGTTTTGCCCTGCACCCGCTCGGCCAAGTCACCTTTGATTTTGCGGTTGCCGCGGAACATCCCTTAACGCAACTGCCCACGCCTATTGCAACCAGCGCCATCTTGGACTACCCCACCATAATTGTTTCAGACAGCTCACAACGTTTACCGACGCGCTCGGCTGGGCTCTTGGATGGCCGCAGCCGTATTTACGTGCCCAGCATCGAACATAAAATAGCCGCACAATGCAAAGGACTAGGCGTTGGCTATTTGCCGCGTCATCGGATAACCCAGCAGGTCGCCGCGGGCCGATTAGTGGTTGTGCCCTTGGACGCCGCCCGGCCGCCGGTCGACATATCAGTCGCTTGGCGACGCAGCAATAATGGTAAAGGACTGAGGTGGTTTGTCGAACGACTTAAACAGATACAGTTTGATCCTGAGAGCGGCGAACTTATTCAAAAATCACTGCCCACACCGAGCCTGTAAGTAGTTCACTGTCATTGCAAAGGTTAAAATAAAACGTTGAGGTTATGTCAGTACACTTATCAACGCACTTAGCGCTTTGTACCCAAACAAAGGCTGCTATCAAAATCAGATATTTTTAAAAACACAAAAAACCACTATGGCACGATTAAGGCACAGAGGTTTTTCGACTGATTTATTGAGATGTAGGGCAGTACTCATGAGTGCTATCCGAAAGCTGGCACAAAATGAATATTATTGTTGGCAAAAAGTGCTCAACTGCAAAATGAGCGGCTAAGAGAGAAAGGCTTAAGTAATTGATTTGCAACGAGATATGGCGCACTCGGCGGGATTCGAACCCACGACCCTTGCCTTCGGAGGGCAATACTCTATCCAGCTGAGCTACGAGTGCAACGCGCGCAGTATACACAAATATGAATACCGCTGTAAGTAGTGATTTAAGCTATGACTTTTGCTCTCCGAAGACATTCAGCAGACTCAAAAAATCCTCATCATCCAACTTTGCGCCCCAACCATTACTGTGCACTAATTCTTCTAGCGGCAAACGCGAGCGCCAGCCTTTAGTTTGCAG
>JAAZCO010000134.1 GCA_012513235.1 Gammaproteobacteria bacterium | reverse complement strand
CTGGGGCATTGCCCAAACCGACTGCATGACGTGGTCGGTAGGCTTTCGTGCGCCTTCTACCGCTGAAGTAGTCACTCATTACGCTGACTTTGTTGCGCGTTTCTTGCCTGACGAGCAGCGTTACGGTGATGCGGATATGTCACCGGTCAGTAATCCGAATTACATTCGCCCAGAAGACATTCAGCGTTTACGTCAGCTGATTAGTGAGCAACTGGACGATGATCGTATGCTGCTCACGTGGTTTGGCCAGTATATGACCGAGCCACGTTACCCTGAGCTTTTGGTGGGCGCTGAACTTTCACTGGACGAACTCACTGAAGCTCTGGAAAATGGCGCAGTATTTACCCGCAACCCCACTGCTCGCTTAGCCTGGAGTCACATCCAACTGGACGCCGAACAAGCAGTGGTATTTTTTGTCAGCGGCAACAGTCGTATTTTAAGCGAACATTTAGTGCCATTACTGGATGTACTCTGTGGTGCTGACGCGATGTATATAGATAATTTAAAGCCTTGGCTCAATGATGCAGAAGCAGCAACTTTGCTCTGTGAACTGATCAAACAAGGCAGCCTGGAGTGTATCGATGAATGATTTGCAGATCCGTATTGCTGATTGGCATAAAGATAATGCTGATTTACGCCGTATTCGTGAAAGCGTTTTTATTCAAGAACAAGGTGTAACCCCAGAACAAGAATGGGACAGCGACGATGCTACCGCCACCCACTTTCTCGCTTACGAAGGTGATTTTGCCATCGGTACCGCGCGCTTATTAGCCGACGGCTGCATTGGTCGCATGTCTGTTTTAAAAGACTGGCGAGGCCTGCATGTCGGTGAAAAACTGCTAATGACTGCAGTCAAAGAAGCTGAACGCAAGGGTTTAACGCAACAAATTTTGACTGCGCAAGTCCATGCTGCAGGCTTTTACGAACGCTTGGGCTTTAAAGCCATCAGCGACGAGTTTTTAGAAGCTGGTATTCCACATATCGATATGTTGCGTAACAGTGAGGCATAAGGCTATTTAACCCAGCCAATGCAGTCATAACACAACAGTGCTGGTCTATGTATTATGTGCGACCCATGTATTGCTAATCTATTGCTTAACTAGCACAGTGGGTCGTCACAACCGTAATACAACTGCGTGGAGTATGCCGCTATGACTGCCCTGACCCGCTTCTTTACAGCATTGATTTTAATGTGCAGCTTGAGCACTGCCTATGCTGCAACCGAAGTCATTGAACTCAACTTTCGTATGGCTGAAGACGTACTACCTGTAGCCAACTCCATACTCGGCAGTGATGGACGCGCTACCGCTTACGGCAATCAACTGATTGTTAACGCACCAGAGCATAAAATCACCGAACTACGCTCAATCTTAGGCAAAATTGATACCCAGCCGCGCCGTCTATTGATCAGTGTTGACACTCAAGGCAATCAATACGGTAGCGATCGCGGATTTCAAGCTGATGGCACTATCGGTGGTCGGCACGGCGAGATCGTGATTGGTCAAGGCGAACAGCGCGGTCGTGATCAAGTGCGCATTATCCGCAATAATACACAAGGCCGAAACGGCTCATTACAGACCGTACAGACTCTAGAAGGCTCAGCAGCCTTGGTGCAAGTGGGGCAAAGCATCCCGCAGCGCTCAACCCACTACGGCCCTTATGGTCAAGTTCAAGAGCGCACTGAATATCGCGCAGTCAATCAAGGCTTTTATGTCACGGCAACTGTTGTAGGTGAGCAAGTGCAAATTGAAATCAATAGTCAAAACGATCATCGCAGCCGGCAACATCAGGGCGTCATTAACACACAACAAACCTCCAGCCGTGTCAGCGGACGCCTTGGCGAATGGATTAATGTCAGCGGCGTACAATCTGACCACAGCTACAATCAAAATGGCTTTACACAAAAGCGCTACAGCACTACACAAGAAAACAACCAATTACAGATCAAAGTTGAAGTCATCGATTAAGCATATACTCCTTACAGACTACTTTTTATGTAGTGCCTGCAAAAAAACACTACAAAACATTTGACGAACGCATTACTAAAGCGCATTATAGCGTCGCTCCCGCTAGCCAGAACGCCTTAATAAGCGTTCCAAAATCAAGGTAACAGTACTTTACCGCTGGTTTTGTGTTAACTACATCCAAAAGATGCTTTAACGAGGTTGCGACTGGAACGTTGTTGTCCTGAGGGACGGGGAAGCAATATGCATCAATGATGCATCAGATACCTCACTACAGTGAGTTGCGTTTGCGGATGTTAAGTTGCCGATATCACAGCTTAATGCAGCAGCCACCCTTATCTGATAGCTACCCTCCTTTAAGACACAATGCGTCTAGTCAATTATCGGCACTTCAGTGGAAGCGAACCCGCAATTTATACTTCCAGCAATAGCAGGTTGTGTGTGGGCAGTCGGTGCTCAAACTCACTTTACTCATTTGAAGGATTGACCATGTCAACTTATCAAAACGAAATTAAGGCAATTGCCGCTCTTAAAGAACAAGCTGGAAATGGTTGGAGCGCGATTAATCCCGAGTCTGCCGCTCGTATGCGTATTCAGAACCGTTTCCAAACTGGTTTAGATATCGCTAAGTACACTGCAGCAATCATGCGTAAAGATATGGCTGAGTACGATGCCGACTCATCAGTTTACACTCAGTCGCTGGGTTGCTGGCACGGTTTCATCGGTCAGCAAAAGCTGATCGCGATCAAAAAGCACTTAAAAACCACTAACAAGCGCTACCTCTACCTGTCAGGTTGGATGGTTGCTGCTCTGCGTTCTGAGTTCGGCCCACTGCCTGACCAGTCAATGCACGAGAAGAACTCTGTTGCTGCTTTGATTAAAGAGCTGTACACATTCTTGCGTCAAGCTGACACACGTGAACTGGACCTACTGTTCACTGCTTTAGACAAAGCACGTGCGGCTGGCAACGCTGCAGAAGAAAAAGCTCTGTTAGACCAGATCGAAAACTTCGAAACTCACGTTGTACCAATTATCGCTGACATCGACGCTGGTTTCGGTAACGAAGAAGCCACATATTTGATGGCTAAGCAGATGATTGAAGCAGGTGCTGCTGCAATTCAAATCGAGAACCAAGTATCTGACGAAAAGCAGTGCGGTCACCAGGACGGTAAAGTAACCGTTCCACACGCTGACTTCCTCGCTAAAATCAACGCTGTACGTTACGCGTTCCTAGAATTAGGCGTTGACGACGGTGTTATCGTTGCACGTACTGACTCACTGGGTGCTGGCTTAACTAAGCAGATCGCAGTAACTAATGAGCCAGGCGACTTGGGCGACCAGTACAACAGCTTCCTTGATGGTACTTACATCAACGATGCAAGCGAAATCGAAAACGGTGACGTTGTTGTTAAATCAAACGGTAAACTGCTGAAGCCAGCACGTTTAGCGAGCGGTTTATTCCAGTTCCGTGAAAACACAGGTGTTGACCGCGTTGTTCTGGACTGCATCACTTCACTGCAAAACGGTGCTGACCTGCTGTGGATCGAGACTGAAATGCCACACGTTGGCCAGATCAAAGGCATGGTTGACGAAATCCGTAAAGTTGTTCCTGATGCGAAACTGGTTTACAACAACAGCCCATCATTCAACTGGACTCTGAACTTCCGTCAGCAAGTGTACGACGCTTGGGCAACTGAAGGTAAGGACGTTTCTGCATACGATCGCGACCGTCTGATGAGTGCTGACTACGATGGTACTGCACTGTGTGACGAAGCTGATGCTCGCATCCAGAGCTTCCAAGCTGATGCAGCTCGCGAAGCAGGTATCTTCCACCACTTGATCACTCTGCCTACCTACCACACTGCTGCGTTGTCTACTGACAACCTAGCTAAAGGTTACTTCGGCGAGCAAGGTATGTTGGCTTACGTTGAAGGTGTTCAGCGTAAAGAAATTCGTCAGGGTATTGCGTGCGTACGTCACCAAAACATGGCGGGTTCTGACATCGGTGATAGCCATAAAGAGTACTTCTCTGGTGAAGCAGCTCTGAAAGCAAGCGGTGAAGACAACACAATGAGCCAGTTCGATAACATCTAATCGAATGCTCTAGCAGTCTTACCACTG
>JAAZCO010000133.1 GCA_012513235.1 Gammaproteobacteria bacterium | reverse complement strand
GCAACCTTAGTCGCATCAGCCTCAGGTATGCCGCCGAGCTTGGCGGTAGAGTTTGGTCGTAAGGTGCTCTTTGGTGGGCATCGACCGACTTTTGCTGAGTTGGAGCAAGCGGTTCGAGGCGGTTAGCAACTATGGATACTAATCAGCCGATTATCGTTAAACGCGTTAAGAAAATAGCTGCAGGTCATCACGGTGGCGCCTGGAAAATTGCTTTTGCCGACTTTGCGGTGGCGATGATGGCGTTTTTCTTGGTGATGTGGCTGATGTCATCCACCACGCCTGAGCAAAAGAAAGCGATTTCTGGGTACTTTCAAGACCCGATTGGTTTCTCCGAAAGCGCCAGTCCCTATGTGATTGATTTGGGCGGTACACCCACGCCTGCACCGGATAAAACACTCAACCCAGAAGTCAGCGATCAAGCAACAATTGACCCGCAAACACTGACTGATGAACAAGCAGCGCAATTGTTTGAGCAGTTGGAGCGTGAGCGCTTAGATATTTTGCTGGTTGAGCTGCAGCGTAAAATTAATGAAGATATTGATTTGCGCCCTTACAAAGAACAAATCCTTATGGATGTCTCGCGTGACGGTTTGCGCATTCAAATTGTGGATGCGGCCAACCGACCGATGTTTGATTTAGGTAGCGCCCGCCTGCAGCCTTATTTTGAAGATATTCTTTATATCATGGCTGACACCATGCGCTCGGTGCCGAATAAAATCAGTGTTGGCGGGCATACCGATGCTAAGCCCTTTGCGAGTAACGCAGGCTTTGGTAACTGGGAGTTGTCGGTCAATCGCGCCAATGCTGCACGTCGTGCTTTGCATGCCGGAGGTTTAAGCGATGATAAAGTCGCACGTGTAGCCGGTTATGCTTCAGCGGCATTATTTGATCGCGCGGATCCTTATAGCCCGAGTAATCGTCGCATTGATATTTTGGTCTTGACCAAACGTGCACAACAAGCCATTGAAGGTGCGCCTGAAGCAGACGCCGAAGCTGCAGAAGCCGCTGGTACCAGTGTTGCGCCAACGGGTAAGCCTTTGCGCGAGAGTATCAATGTGTTTGAGCAGGGTGTCTTGCAGTTTAATGATGTGAAAAACTAGTCGCTAACGGCCCTGAGCACTGTCTGTGTCAGGGCCGTATTGATTCAGTACTGTTCAGTGCTGATGCCGCTAATAATATGCTTGAAGCTGGCGAGTCGTTGCGGGTTGATATGCCCATCAGCTACTGCAGCTAATAGGGCGCAGCCAGGTTCGTGTTCATGGCTGCAGTTGCGAAAACGACAATGGCCCAAGTATTCTTGGAACTCAATAAAGCCCGCCTCGACATCCGTCACGCTGACGTGGCCTAAGCCAAATTCACGAATACCCGGTGAGTCAATCAGATCGCCACCTGCAGGAAAGTGAAATAAGCGTGCGGTGGTGGTGGTGTGCGTACCTTTCCCAGTCAGTTCTGACAGCGCGCCCACCCGTGTATCTGTGTTGGGCAGTAAACGATTGACCAGTGATGATTTACCCACGCCAGATTGCCCCACAAACACACTGACTTGATCATTCAATTGCGCTTGCAGTTTCTCTAAGCCATCACCTGAATACGCTGAAACTTCGAGCAAGGGGTAACCCAGCGTATGGTAGGTGTTGAGCAAGCTGTGCACGCGTGACTCACCGCTGGCGTCAAGTAAGTCAGACTTGTTGAGTAGCAGCAGTGGCTTAATACCAGCGTGCTCAGCAGCAATAATATAGCGGTCAATTAAGTTGGCGTGCGGCTCGGGCAGCGGCGCAAAGACAATCACAATTAAATCAACGTTGGCGGCAACGGGTTTTAATGTGCCGCGAGAGTCTGGGCGACGTAACTCACTGTGGCGTGGCAGTTGCGCAACAATCACGCCCAAGCCTTGATTACCTGGACGCCATACTACGCGGTCACCAGTGACCAGCGCAGGTAAGTTGGCGCGTAGATAGCAGCGATAAGTTTGTCCTGCGAACTCGGGATCTTCTGTTTCGACTTCCACTTGAACGCCAAAGTGAGCAATCACTAAACCGTGCTGTTCGGCACCGAGATCGCCGCCGTCGAGTTCTTCTAAGGTGCGTTCCTCGCGCTTTGCCGCGCGAGCAAGACGCTCATCTTGAATCTTGTTAATACGCCAGCCTTGACGGCGGTTGAGTATACGTTTGGCCATAAAGCTCTCATTGTTTTAAAGCGCTGTGCCGGCTGTGTCGAATCATCGACGTGCCGTGCAATTAATGATCAACAGATAAACCACGCTGAATACGCCATGCGCGCGCGGCAATCACAAATAGGGTAATTGCCGTTAACGGTACCACATAGCCGAACATGGCATCGGCAAAGGTGTTAGCAAAAGGTTCGCCATTGCTTTGCATAATCAAGTAGGCGGTATAGGCGATGTAGTAACCTAAAAACAGTGCGCCTTCCCAGCGGTTAATGCTATAGCCAGCAAAGAATACCGGCAGGCAAGCTACCATCACTGCCATCATCACCGGGAAATCAAACTCAATCGCGCTGCGTGCCACAGCAATATTCTCTGGTGAGACTAAACCAGCTAAACCCAGTACCGCGAGCAAGTTAAATAAGTTACTGCCGACAATATTACCCACGGCAATATCACGCTCGCCTTTCCACGCTGCAATTAAAGACGTGGCCAGCTCAGGCAGTGATGTACCTATCGCAATAATCGTCAGGCCAATCACCAGTTCGGATAAACCTAAGGCTTGCGCCAAGCTGACTGCACCAGTGACCAGTAAGTTTGAGCCAGTGACCAATAAGACTAAGCCTATGACTAGATAAGCTATATTAATGAGCGAAGCAAAGCGGTGCGGGTTAATATCTGCGGTGTATTCATCGTCACTCGCTAAGGTTTTACCGGCCTTAAAAGCTTTGAGGCTGCTGATAATTAAATAACCGGTATAAATAATAATACAGCTAAATAAAATCAAGCCATCGATGCGACTGTAGCTGCCATCCAAGGCTAGAAACCAAGCAAGCAAGCCTGCGGCAATCATAATAGGCACATCAAAGCGCACCAGTTGCCGTGAGACAACCAGTGGAATAATCAGTGCTGATAAACCCAGCACCATTAAGACGTTAAAAATATTACTGCCAATCACGTTACCAATCGCAATATCACCTTGGCCCATAAAAGCCGACTGGGTGCTGACCGCCATTTCCGGAGCGCTGGTGCCAAAGGCCACCACAGTTAAACCGATAATTAACGGTGAAATACCAAAACGGGCTGCTAGGCGCGCGGCACCACGCACTAAAACTTCAGCACCGAGTACCAGCAAAACAAAGCCGCCGATCAAATAAACAAAGGTAAGAATAGACATGCAGTAGTTCGAACTCTTGAGATAGGGTAATAGATGCTAGATTAGCAGGTTGTGTTGCATGGGTAATGGATTTTAATACAAATAATGGGTGCGCATCACTAGCGTAATACTTGCAAGCGAACTGGCGCTACACCGCTATTGAGCATGTCGATTTTGTTGGCGGCAGCACGGGATAAATCAATGATGCGCCCTTTGCTATAGGGGCCGCGATCATTCACGCGCACGGTGACGCTTTTGTTATTACGCGTATTGGTGACTTTGACTCGCGTGCCAAAAGCTAAAGTGCGATGTGCCGCTGTGAGTGCATGTTGATTGAAGCGCTCGCCGCTGGCGGTTTTTTTACCATGATGTTTGGCGCCATACCATGAGGCTTGGCCACTGATAGTGTCTGAGGCGGGTGGGGCGGTGCGTTGTGAGGAGCAGGCGCTTAACAAAAGCAGTGCTGCTAGTAGGGCGTAGATTCGCATATAACAGATCCTTGGGCAGTGTGCAGTGGGTGCAAAATGCAGCTGGCGTTTAAACCAGCTGCAATGCAGTCACAGGTTACTGATCAAGTTTTTGCTTGAGTAACTCGTTGACTTGTTGCGGGTTGGCTTTACCTTTTGAGGCGCGCATCGCTTGACCAACAAAGAAACCAAACATCTTGCCGCGTTTGTTTTCATCGCTAGCACGGTACTGCTCAACTTGCTCAGCGTTAGCGGCTAAGACTTCATCGAGCATCGCTTCAATGGCGCCGCTATCTGTGACCTGCTTGAGGCCGCGTTGTTCAATGATGGTATCCGCATCGCCTTCGCCAGCCGCCATCGCTTCAAAGACCATCTTGGCGATTTTGCCAGAAATGGTGTGGTCTTTGATGCGCACTAGCATGCCGCCGAGCTGTTCTGCACTCACTGGCGATTCAGTGATATCTAAGTTCTCTTTGTTGAGTAAGCTGGACAGTTCGCCCATCACCCAGTTGGTTGCCAACTTAGCGTCCTGACAGATCTTCTCCACCACTTCAAAGTAGTTGGCCAGTTCGCGGCTGGCGCACAGCACGCTGGCATCGTAAGTTGAGAGGCCAAAAGCCGACTCAAAACGCTCACGCTTTTGTGTGGGCAATTCAGGCAGCTTAGTGCGCAAATCATCCAAGGTTTCGCGCGGGATGTGCACCGGTAATAAGTCAGGGCAAGGGAAGTAACGGTAGTCGTTGGCTTCTTCTTTACTGCGCATGGAGCGGGTTTCATCTTTGTTAGGATCGTACAAGCGTGTTTCTTGCACAACTGCGCCGCCATCTTCAATCAATTCAATTTGACGCTGAACTTCATGATTGATAGCGCGCTCAATAAAGCGAAACGAGTTGACGTTTTTAATTTCTGTACGTGTACCCAGCTTGGTTTGGCCTTTAGGACGCACTGATACGTTACAGTCGCAACGGAATGAGCCTTCGGCCATATTGCCGTCACAGATATTTAAGTAACGCACTAAAGTGTGGATAGCTTTTGCGTAGGCCACAGCTTCTTTAGCGTTGCACAGTTCCGGCTCAGAGACGATTTCCAATAGTGGTGTGCCAGCACGGTTAAGGTCAATACCGGTCATACCACTGAAGTCTTCGTGCAAGCTTTTGCCGGCGTCTTCTTCTAGGTGTGCACGGGTGATGCCAACACGTTTAATGCTGCCGTCTTCCAGTGCAATATCCATATGACCCAAGCCGACGATAGGGTGATCCATCTGGCTGGTCTGATAGCCTTTAGGCAAGTCAGGATAGAAGTAGTTTTTACGGTCAAATACGTTGTATTCAGCAATATGCGCATCAACTGCTAAACCAAACATGCAGGCCATACGTACGGCCTCTTGGTTTAGAACAGGCAAAGTGCCCGGCATCGCCAAATCAATCAGGCTGGCCTGGGTGTTGGGTTCGGCACCAAAGGTGGTGTCGCTGCCGGAGAATATTTTAGTGTTAGTTGCGAGCTGTGCGTGGATTTCCAGCCCGATCACGGTTTCCCATTGCATGTGAGTCGTCCTCAGAATCCGGCTGGCGCGTTAGTGTGCCAAGCAGTGTGTTGTTGAAATTGGTGTGCCACTTGCAGCATGCGTGCTTCTTGGAAGTACGGAGCTTGCAATTGTACGCCGACCGGTAAGCCATCAATCATGCCAGCGGGCATGGATAGACCAGGGATACCTGCCAAGTTGGCGGGTACGGTATAGATATCTTCCAAGTACGCAGCCACTGGATCATTGGCCTTAGCGCCTAACTGCCAAGGTAAGTTGGGCGTAGTTGGGCCGAGAATAAGATCGACATCTTTAAAGGCGCTGACAAAATCGTTTTTAATTAAACGACGAATCTTTTGCGCTTTTAAATAGTAAGCATCGTAGTAGCCGGTCGATAGCGCATAGGTGCCCATCATAATGCGGCGCTTGACTTCATCACCAAAGGCTTCGTCGCGTGAGCGCACATACAGATCTTCTAAATCTTTTGGATCTGCGCAGCGGTGACCAAAGCGCACACCGTCAAAGCGTGCCAAGTTGGTGGAGGCTTCCGCTGAGGCAATCACGTAGTAAGCAGGCACTGCGTGCGGCAAAGTTGGCAGGCTGATATCAACAAAGGTTGCACCCAATTGCTTGAGTTGCTCAATGGCCGTGTTGACCACATCACCAATGCGCGCATCTAAGCTGCTGCAAAAGTACTCTTTGGGCAAGCCAATGCGTAAGCCTTTAAGCGGTTGTGTGAAGCTCGCTGTGTAATCATCCACAGGCTGTTGGGCGCTGGTGGAGTCGCGCTCATCAAAGCCAGCAGTGGCTTGCAGTAACATGGCGCAATCTTCAGCGTTGTGGGCTAAAAAACCTGCCTGATCAAAGCTTGATGCGTAAGCGGTCATACCCCAGCGTGAAATACGTCCGTAGGTCGG
>JAAZCO010000018.1 GCA_012513235.1 Gammaproteobacteria bacterium | reverse complement strand
TTGCCCCTGAGCAAGATTGCAGCGGAGCCAGCAGTTCTCTGACTTTAGACCGTCCATTGCATCCACAGACACTCAGTAATGGCTACATCAGCGTCAATGGCACACCCACCGATTGCGTGCATTTAGGCTTGCATGGTTTATTACCGCACAGCATGGATATGGTGGTGTCGGGCATTAATTTTGGCGCTAACTTAGGCGATGATGTGCTGTATTCCGGCACTGTCGCCGCTGCCTTGGAAGGGCGTTTTTTACAGCGACCCTCCTTTGCTTTTTCTTTACTGTCACGTGATACACAAAACTTACCTAGCGCTGCTTGGTTTGCTCGGCGTTTGGTTGAGGCGCATGCGGATTTACCCATTGCGCCGCGTACGGTGTTTAATGTGAATGTGCCGGATTTGCCTTTGCATGAAATTAAAGGTATTCAGCTGACCCGCTTAGGCCATCGCGCGCGCGCTGCAGCACCGGTGTTAACGGTCAACCCACGTGGTAAAAAGTGTTATTGGCTGGCCTCAGTGGGTGAGGTTGAAGATGGTGAGCCAGGCACAGATTTTCATGCGGTGTCACATGGCTATGTGTCGATTACACCGCTGCAATTGGACCGTACTTTTCATGCACAATTAGATGACATACAGCACTGGTTGGAGGGTGTGATGTGAGTTATCAGTCTGATGATTTGCAACGATTGGGTATTGGTATGACCTCGCAGCGTACGCGTGAGCGCTTAATTCAGCGTTTGCGTGATGAGGGTATCAGTGATGAACAGGTGTTGGAGGTGATGTGCAGTACGCCGCGGCATTTGTTTGTGGATGAGGCTTTGGCGCACCGAGCCTATGAAGACACTGCGCTGCCCATTGGTAGTAATCAAACCATTTCTCAGCCTTATATTGTCGGGCATATGACTGAGCTGTTATTAGCGGCAGGACCCTTAGATAAGGTGCTGGAAATTGGTACAGGTTGTGGTTATCAGACTGCAGTATTAGCGCAATTGGTTGAACGAGTGTTTTCGGTTGAGCGTATTCAAGGTTTGCAAGAGCGCGCGAAAGAGCGTTTAGCAGAGCTCAATATTCGCAATGTGTTGTACCGTTGGAGTGATGGCTGGCAAGGCTGGAAAGCCTTAGCACCCTATGATGGTATTATTGTGACTGCTGCTGCTAAAGAAATACCGCAGGCGTTATTAGAGCAGTTAGCGGTGGGTGGCCGTTTGGTGATTCCGGTAGGTGAGGATGATGAGCAAAAACTGCTGCTGATTATCCGTGAGAAAAATGGATTTGTGCACCAAGTCTTAAATGATGTGCGCTTTGTACCCTTATTGGCTGGAACTTTAGCGTGAAAAATAAAGCTTTATTGTTGCTGAAAGGCATGGCGATGGGCGCGGCTGATGTAGTACCGGGTGTATCGGGCGGTACAGTGGCTTTTATTACTGGGATTTATGATGAGTTATTAGGTGCCTTATCACGCATTCCTGAAGCCGCAGTGTTGTTGTTAAAAGGGCAGGTTAGACAGGCATGGCAGTTGGCCAATGCAAATTTTTTACTGATTTTGTTTTCCGGCGTGTTGCTGAGTATTTTAAGTTTGGCGCGGGTCATTACTTGGCTTTTGGGTACGCAGCCGATTGCGCTGTGGTCATTCTTTTTTGGCCTGATTTTAGTGTCCTGTTATTTAATGGCGCGTGAGATTCAGAGCTGGCGTTGGAGTCGTTGGGTAGCTTTTATAATGGGTGCAGGTTTTGCCTGGTGGATTACTGTGGCTTCACCTGTCGCTTGGGGGCATGATCCTCTGAGTTTGTTTTTTGCCGGTGCCATCGCTATTTGTGCGATGATTTTGCCAGGTATTTCTGGCAGCTTTATTTTGTTGTTGATGGGTTTATATCCAACTGTTTTACAAGCGGTTAAGCAGCTGGATTTGAGTATCTTGCTGGTGTTTGCTTGTGGATGTTTATTTGGCTTATTAGCTTTTGCTAGACTTTTGCGTGCTGCCTTAGAGCGCTTTCGTGACCTGACATTAGTTTTATTAACCGGCATTATGTTTGGCTCGCTGAATAAGGTCTGGCCCTGGAAGCAGACCTTGAGTTGGCGCACTGATAGTCAAGGTGCTGAAGTGCCTGTATTGCAAAATAATATTTTACCTTGGCAGTATGCCGATATGTTTCAAACGCATTCACAGCTGATACCTGCCGTATTATTGATGCTATGCGGCATTGCTTTAGTCATAGGTATTGAGCGTTACGCAAGCAAATAATCATAGTGCACGACACTGTTAAACTGTCTAGGAGTTCGGCGTGAAGCCAGTTCAATTAATATCATCAGTCATAGCAACAACCCGTACACAGTGGCTGTGCCTGCTGTTGCTCAGTGGCATCTTAGCAGGCTGCTCAGGCAGTTCTGGTAAAGCTCCAGTCGTTGATCGTTCGCATGGCGGTAAGCAACGCCAATACAATCCTGTCACCACAGGTCAGCATGTGGTGCAGCGCGGCGATACTTTGTATTCCATCGCATTTCGCTTTGGCTGGGATTGGAAGGAATTGGCAGCGCGTAATGGTATTCGAGCACCTTTTACCATTGTGCCGGGGCAAGTGATTCGTTTTTCTAATGGGACAGCACCGCGTGCAATTGCTCAAGCACCCACTGCTGCAGTGGCAAAAAAGCCTGCTCCAGCGGCTAAAGCTAAGCCTATTGCCGCTGCTAAATCTGTGACGCCCGTCACACCTGCGAAACAAACTTCTGTGCCGATGGCTGCGGGGCAACAAGGCAAATGGCTCTGGCCCGCGCCTGGCACGCTGGTGGGTGTATATTCTTCAAACACCAGTTTAAATAAAGGGATTGATATTGCCGGTAAGCTAGGACAGCCTATTGTTGCAACTGCCAATGGCAGCGTTGTATATGCTGGAAGTGGTTTACGCGGCTACGGTGAGTTGGTGATCATTAAACACAATGACACTTTCATCAGTGCTTATGGCCACAACCGGCGCCTGCTGGTGAAGGAAGGGCAAGCAGTTAAAGCAGGGCAGCAAATTGCCGAAATGGGTTC
>JAAZCO010000132.1 GCA_012513235.1 Gammaproteobacteria bacterium | reverse complement strand
GAAGATGAAGTCAGTGTTGACTACAGTGGCGACAGTTTAGAAATCGGCTTTAACGTCACCTACTTATTAGACGTACTGAGCGCCACGTCATCTGAGCAAATCAGTGTGGTGCTTTCCGACTCCAACAGCAGCGCATTGATTCAAGAGGCTGACAACGACGGTGCATCTTACGTTGTTATGCCGATGCGCCTGTAATCAGTACTGACTGATGGCGATTAGCCAATTACAAATCACCGGCATCCGTAACCTGCTGCCGGTGACTTTGGTCACTTCCCCACGCATCAATATTCTCTACGGTGCTAATGGCAGCGGTAAAACCAGTGT
Source organism: Gammaproteobacteria bacterium (assembly GCA_012513235.1). Classification (GTDB taxonomy): domain Bacteria; phylum Pseudomonadota; class Gammaproteobacteria; order Pseudomonadales; family Pseudomonadaceae; genus Denitrificimonas. Next base: position 3,716 of record JAAZCO010000132.1, on the reverse strand, counting down.
ACTGGAAGCTATCCACTTGCTGGCAATGGCGCGCTCGTTTCGCAGCACGCGCTTGCAACCAATGATTCAATATGAGCAAGACAGCTGTACCGTCTTTGCTGATATCAAGCGTGACGACGGTAGCCGTAGCAAGCTGGGTATCAGCCGCGACCGCCAATCTGAGTTACGTATCCGTATTGATGGCCAAAACGCTCGTAGCGCTGCACAGCTGGCACAATTGGTACCTCTGCAACTGATCAACCCCGATAGTTTTCGCCTACTCGAAGGCTCGCCCAAGCTGCGTCGGCAGTTCTTGGATTGGGGAGTGTTCCACGTGGAACATCAATTTATTTCTGCGTGGCAACGCTTACAAGCCAGTCTTAAGCAAAGAAATTCATGCCTGCGCCATGGTATAATGGATGCATCTATTATTGCTGCTTGGGACCATGAACTCTGCCTAGCCAGCGATGAAATTGACCAGTTACGTCAAGCTTATATCGCCCAACTCAAACCTGTTTTTGAAGAGACGTTGGCCAAGTTATTGGATTTACCTGGCCTGACGCTCAGCTATTTTCGTGGTTGGGATAGAAGCAGTTCTCTGCAAGACGTTCTGAATAAAAACCTTGAGCGCGATAGGGCGCTCGGTTATACACAAGCGGGGCCACAACGCGCCGACCTTAGAGTACGGATAGAGAAAAACAACGCTGTTGATATTCTCTCCCGCGGTCAGCAAAAGCTGGTGATTTGTGCGCTGAGAATTGCACAAGGTTATTTGCTATCTCAGGCACGACGCAACGAATGTATTTACCTCGTTGATGACTTACCTTCAGAGCTGGATGAGCAACATCGTTTAGCGCTCTGCAAGTTACTCGACGATTTGAACTGCCAGGTTTTTATCACCTGTGTAGACCAACACATAATGAGCTCAGGCTGGCGAACGGATACACCAGTCTCATTGTTCCACGTGGAACATGGCCAAATAACACCTTCAGGAGTGAACGCATGAGCGAAGAACAAACGTACGATTCCAGCAATATTAAAGTGTTAAAAGGTCTGGACGCAGTACGCAAACGCCCAGGTATGTATATCGGTGATACGGACGATGGTACCGGGTTGCACCACATGGTTTTTGAAACTGTGGATAACTCTATTGACGAAGCCCTCGCTGGCCATTGTGATGAAATCACCATTACCATTCACTCCGACGAGTCTATTACTGTTCAGGATAATGGCCGTGGTATTCCAGTTGATATCCACAAAGAAGAAGGGATTTCAGCTGCCGAAGTGATTATGACGGTACTGCACGCTGGTGGTAAGTTTGATGACAACAGCTATAAAGTATCAGGCGGCCTACACGGCGTAGGTGTGTCTGTAGTTAACGCGCTATCGCGCGTACTGATTATGACCATCCGCCGCCAAGGTAAAATCTGGGAGCAAACCTATCACCATGGTGTACCACAAGCACCTATGGCACCGATTGGTGAGACCGACAAAACCGGTACCTGCATCCACTTTAAGCCCTCGGCTGATACCTTTGCTAATATTCAATTTAGCTGGGAAATCTTAGCTAAACGTATCCGCGAATTATCTTTCCTCAACTCAGGCGTAGGCATCTATTTAAAAGATGAGCGCACGGGCAAAGAAGAATTATTCAAATATGAAGGTGGTCTAAAAGCTTTTGTTGAGTACTTAAACACCAACAAAACCACAGTCAACCAAGTCTTCCATTTCTCCACTCAGCGTGAAGATGATGGTATTGGCGTGGAAGTCGCCATGCAGTGGAACGACGGCTTTAATGAAAATCTACAGTGCTTTACCAACAATATTCCACAACGTGATGGTGGTACACACTTAGTCGGCTTCCGCACCGCACTGACACGTCACCTCAACAGCTATATTGAGGCGGAAGGTTTAGGTAAGAAAGATAAAGTCAGCACCACAGGTGATGATGCTCGCGAAGGCTTGACTGCAATTATTTCAGTGAAAGTACCTGACCCGAAATTCAGCTCACAAACCAAAGACAAGCTGGTGTCCTCTGAAGTGAAGACTGCAGTTGAGCAGGAAATGGGTAAGCACCTTGCTGATTACTTATTAGAAAACCCAGCTGAAGCTCGCGCTATTGTTGGCAAAATGATTGATGCCGCACGCGCGCGTGAAGCGGCACGTAAAGCACGTGAAATGACACGCCGTAAAGGTGCGTTAGATATCGCAGGCTTACCGGGTAAGCTCGCTGACTGCCAAGAGAAAGATCCAGCACTATCTGAACTCTATATTGTGGAAGGGGACTCTGCTGGCGGTTCAGCCAAGCAGGGCCGCAACCGTAAGACCCAGGCCATCTTGCCACTTAAAGGTAAGATTCTTAACGTTGAAAAAGCACGTTTCGATAAGATGATTTCATCGCAAGAAGTGGGTACGCTAATTACCGCTCTAGGCTGTGGTATTGGCCGTGATGAATACAATATTGAAAAGCTGCGTTACCACAACATCATTATCATGACGGATGCTGACGTCGATGGTTCGCACATTCGCACTTTGCTGCTGACCTTCTTCTTCCGCCAGTTACCTGAGCTGGTTGAGCGTGGCTATATCTATATTGCCCAGCCACCCCTGTATAAAGTGAAGCGCGGCAAGCAAGAACAGTACATTAAAGACGACGAAGCGATGGATGAGTACCTGACCAACTCAGCTCTGGAAGATGCTAGCTTGCATGTAAATGCGAGTGCTCCTGGTTTATCCGGTGTGGCGTTAGAAGAGTTAGTCAATGAGTACCGCTCAGTATTAAAAACACTCGAGCGTTTATCACGACTGTATCCAAAAGAAATCACCGAGCATTTCCTCTATTTGCCACGCGTTGAGCCTGAGCAACTGACCGATAAAGCGGCGATGCAAACCTGGTTAGATGCGCTGCAAACACGTATGGATAACGTGGAGAAATCCGGTGAGGTTTACACTGTAGGCTTGCGTCACGATAGCGAAAGAAACTACTGGCTGCCAGAAATCCAGATTAAAGCCCATGGCCTAACCAACCATATTCTGTTTAATCATGATTTCTACTCCAGTAACGACTACCGCACAATGACTGAGCTAGGTAACAAGCTCAATAACTTACTCGAAGACGATGCCTACGTCATGCGCGGTGAGCGTAAGCAAGCGGTCAGCACCTTTAAAGAGGCGCTGGACTGGTTGCTGGCAGAAGGTAGCCGCCGCCTCAGCGTACAGCGCTATAAAGGTCTAGGGGAAATGAACCCTGAGCAGTTATGGGAAACCACCATGGACCCAAGTCAGCGCCGTATGCTACAAGTGACCATTGATGATGCCATTGCTGCCGACCAAATCTTTAATACGCTGATGGGCGACCACGTGGAACCACGTCGCGCCTTTATTGAAGATAACGCTTTAGCAGTAGCTAACTTAGCCTTCTAAGGCTGCCTAGTAGCACTCAAGCCGTCGTCCCTATTACAGGTGCGGCGGCTTTTTTATTGCTCAATAACTTCTATTGCACACTCAGTGCCGCGATATACTGCAAGCGCATTACACCTCAGCAACTTAGCCCTCGCGTGCATTCATATTCTGTAATGAAAAAAACAACTGTTATCGCTAGAGCACGATGAATTGATTGTGTCATGATGTTATCTGAGTCCAGTTAACCGCAAGGACTGCAACCTACGCTGATATGCGTAAAACCATTTAATTTGAGTAGCATCTGTGAATATTTCCCATCTGATTAAAGCAGGACT
>JAAZCO010000017.1 GCA_012513235.1 Gammaproteobacteria bacterium | reverse complement strand
GCTGCGGTGTTAGCCACGCGTGGCAATTTAAATAATGATTTAGGCGTGCCTTTTACTTTGCTGGAGCTCAATGCCCAGCACCGTGCGGCTGTGGTTGAACTTGGAGCTTCACGTCCCGGTGAAATTGCCTACACCGCTGCTTTAACTCAGCCGATGGTCGCGGTGATCAGTAATGCCGGGATGGCGCATGCCGGTGAGTTTGGTGGTCCTGAGCATATTGTGTTAGCTAAGGGCGAGATTCTCGACGGTCTGCGCGCCGAGCATACTGCAGTGTTAAATCTAGATGACGCAGCTTTTGAGCAATGGCGCGCGCGTAATACTCAGTGTCAGGTGTTAAGTTTTTCTACCCGCTGTGCGGATGCCGATATTTATGCCAGCGCTATTGTCAGTAACGCCCAAGGTCGTATGGGTTTTAACCTGCATGGCGTAGCCGGTGAGTGCTTTATACAGTTAGCGGTATTGGGTTTACACAACGTCAGTAATGCCTTAGCGGCAGTGGCAGCGGCACATGCTTTAGGCTTGCCATTGTCAGCTATACGCCAGGGTCTTGAAGGTATGAAAGCGATTTCCGGGCGCAGCATGGTGTATGAGTGTGCCGGTCACGTACAGATTATTGATGATAGTTATAACGCCAACCCAGCCTCGATTCGTGCAGCCATTGATGTGCTGCAAAATATGCCAGGCCAGCGCGTATTGGTGTTAGGCGACATGGGTGAGTTGGGCGCTTGGGCTGAGCAAGAGCACGCACAGATTGGCGCTTATGCTAACGGTAAAGTTGATGCGGTATTTGCCACCGGACCTTTGATGCAACATGCGGTTGCACAATATTCTGGTGTTGCAGGGCACTTTTTAGAACAAAACAGTCTGATTGAAGCACTGCTTACGCAAGTAAGTGGTCCTGCAACATTTTTAATTAAAGGTTCACGTGGCGCAGCAATGGAAAACGTTGTGAGCGCACTGCGTACAAGTTTAGGGGATGCACTCTGATGTTGCTTTTATTAGCGGAGTATTTACAACAGTACCACAAAGGCTTTGCGGTCTTTCAGTACCTGACTCTGCGTGGTGTGTTTGGTGTTTTGACAGCACTAGTGATGTCGCTGTGGCTGGGTCCAAAAATGATTCGTATGCTGCGTAACTTGCAAATTGGTCAATCGGTACGTACCGATGGCCCGCAATCGCACTTGGCTAAATCGGGTACGCCAACCATGGGCGGCGCATTGATTTTGGCCTCCATCACTATCAGTACACTGCTGTGGGCTGATTTAAGCAATCGTTATGTGTGGATTGTATTGCTGGTCACGCTGCTATTTGGTGCGATTGGCTGGGTGGATGATTACCGCAAGGTGGTAGAGAAAAACTCCCGCGGTTTGCCTGGGCGCTGGAAGTACTTTTGGCAGTCAGTGTTTGGTTTAGGTGCGGCTGTAGTGCTGTATTACACCGCACAAACACCGGCTGAAACGGCACTCATTGTGCCTTTCCTCAAAGATATCAGTATCCCGCTTGGTGCGGGTTTTATCGTTTTAACCTACTTGGTAATTGTTGGTACCAGTAACGCGGTCAACCTGACCGATGGCTTGGACGGTTTAGCGATTTTGCCTACAGTCTTAGTGGGTGGTGCCTTAGGTATCTTTGCTTATTTGTCCGGCCATATTAGCTTTGCTCAGTACTTGTTTATTCCTTATGTGCCGGGCGTGGGTGAGCTGATTATTTTCTGTGGTGCTCTGGTGGGTGCCGGTTTAGGTTTTTTATGGTTTAACACTTATCCAGCACAAGTTTTTATGGGTGACGTAGGTGCGTTAGCACTGGGCGCTGCTCTGGGGACTGTGGCAGTGATTGCCCGCCAAGAGATTGTCCTGTTTATCATGGGCGGTGTGTTTGTGGTAGAAACCCTGTCAGTGGTGATTCAGGTGTTGTCATTTAAATTGACTGGCAAGCGCGTGTTTCGTATGGCACCCATTCACCACCACTTTGAATTAAAAGGCTGGCCGGAGCCGCGCGTGATTGTGCGTTTTTGGATTATCACTGTGGTTCTAGTCCTGATTGGACTGGCCACCTTGAAGCTGAGGTAAACATAGGTGCAGAGCATCCATCAGCACGCACAGATTGTAGTTGGCCTTGGTAAAAGTGGCATGTCTTTGGTGCGGTTTTTAGCCGCCCAAGGTCAATACTTTACTGTGGTTGACAGCCGCGAGCAGCCGCCTGAGTTGGCGACCTTGCAGCGCGATTATCCGCAGGTCGCAGTGCATTGCGGGCCTTTGTCTGCAGACTTGTTAAGCCGTGCTGAAGTCTTGTACGTCAGTCCAGGCTTAGCCTTAAGTACGCCGGCGCTGCAGGCAGCGATTGCTCAGGGTGTACGCATCTCTGGCGATATTGACCTGTTTGCTCAATATGCTCGGGCACCGATTGTGGCAATTACTGGCTCCAACGCTAAAAGTACCGTGACCACGCTGGTTGGGCAGATGTTCAGCGCAGCAGGTTTACATGCAGCCATAGGTGGCAACCTCGGTGTGCCAGCGCTGGATTTGCTCGACGATGCGCTAGATGCTTATGTGATGGAGTTGTCGAGTTTTCAATTAGAGACGACCTCGCATTTAAAGGCGCGTGTAGCGGTATGCCTAAATATCAGTGAAGACCATATGGATCGTTATGTTGATTTAGACGGTTATATTGCCGCTAAACAACGGGTCTTTAGGCATGCGCAAACGGTGGTGGTCAATCGCGATGATGTCGCGTCCCAACCACAACAGCCGCCAGCGCAGGTTATTAGCTTTGGTTTGTCGACACCGCAAGCGGGCGAATTTGGTTTGCGTGAGCAGGACGGGGAAACATATTTAGCTCTAGGTGAGCAACTCTTGCTAGCGGTCAAGCACTTGAAGGTGCGTGGCAGTCATAATTACGCTAATGCTTTATCTGCCTTAGCTTTGGGTACGGCAATGCAGTTGCCGATGCCGGCGATGTTGCAGGCATTACAAGATTTTGCTGGACTTGAGCATCGCTGCCAGTGGTTGCGTCAAACGCAAGGTGTGGATTGGTACAACGACTCTAAAGCCACCAATGTGGGCGCTGCTTTAGCGGCCATTGAAGGTCTAGGTGCTGACCAGACTGGCAAGATAGTGTTGATTGCCGGTGGTGATGGCAAGGGGGCTGACTTTTCCAGCCTGAAGATACCCGTGATGCAATATTGCCGCGCAGTCATAGTGCTGGGCCGTGATGGTGAGCGTGTTGCGCAAGCTGTAGCGGGCAGTGTGCCGATTGAGCACGTGACGACTCTCGAAGAGGCGGTCACTGTTGCGGCACGCCTCGCGCAAGCGGGTGACAGCGTGTTATTAGCCCCTGCGTGCGCGAGTTTAGATATGTTTAACAGTTTTGAGCAGCGCGGTGATGTGTTTGCGCAAGCGGTGAGGGATTTGTTATGAGTATCCGTGATTTTATCGCGCAGCCATCGCCATGGCGTCATAACAATAAAGTTGATATCGATTTCCCGATGTTAACTGCGTGTTTGTTACTGATGGGTATTGGTTTGGTGATGATCGCCTCAGCCTCATCAGCTGTTGCTTATACCAACACCGGCAACACCTTCCATTACTTCATTCGCCATATGATTTATGTGTCCATTGCCTTAGTGGCGGGTGGCGTGACTTTGTTTGTGCCGATGTCGTTATGGCAGCGCTATAGCGGTTGGCTGTTGGTGGTGGCTTTTGTGGTGCTGATTTTAGTGCTGATTCCGGGCATTGGTCGTGAAGTGAATGGTTCGCGACGTTGGATTGGTGTCGGTATTTTTAATATCCAGCCATCGGAGTTGGCTAAACTGTTTATGGTGGTCTTTTTAGCCGGCTTTTTAGTGCGGCGCAAAGAAGAAGTGAAGCAGCGCCTGCGAGGCTTGGCTAAGCCGCTTTTTTTAGCCGGATTATTGGCTGGCTTGCTGATTAAAGAGCCAGACTACGGTGCAGCTGTGGTGATGCTTGGTAGCGTTATTATTATGCTGTATCTGGGTGGCGTTAGCTTAGTGCTTTCGGTGCCGCTACTGATCATTTTGTTAGCAGGTTTTATGGCTTTTATTGGCCTTGAAGGCTATCACATGCAACGCCTGAGCACGTTTACCGATCCGTGGGGTGATCAGTACGGTGCGGGTTACCAGCTTACTCAAGCGCTGATCGCTTTTGGGCGCGGTGAATGGTTAGGTTTAGGCTTGGGAAATAGCATTCAAAAGCAATTCTTTTTACCTGAAGCCCATACCGACTTTGTGTTCTCGGTGCTGGCTGAAGAGCTGGGTATGCTGGGTGCGCTGACGACCTTAGTACTGTTTATGTTTGTCAGTGTGCGCGCACTCTATATTGGTGTCTGGGCTGAGCAGGCTAAGCAGTATTATTCGGCTTATGTCGCCTATGGTTTGGCTTTGTTATGGATTGCCCAAGTATTGATTAACCTAGGGGTGAATACCGGTTTGCTGCCGACTAAGGGGTTAACCTTGCCGTTTATCAGTTATGGCGGTAGTTCGTTGGTGGTGTGCTGCATCAGTTTAGCGATGCTGTTACGCATTGAGTGGGAGCGGCGTACACAGCTTTTGGCTGCTGACTCCATGAGCAAAGCACAAATCACAGCGATGGCGAAGGGGGTGCG
>JAAZCO010000131.1 GCA_012513235.1 Gammaproteobacteria bacterium | reverse complement strand
CGCCAGGCTTGTGCTTCGGCTAAAATGGCTTGCGCCACCGATAATGCCGTCGCTGCTTCCTGCCCACCATAGTGGTAAGTACCCCATAAAGGTGCAGCGCAATCGAGCTGTTTTAAAATAGCTAAAATCACCCGTGCAGCATCTTCAACTGGCGTTGGATTACCACGACGATCATCTGCCATTTCTAACAGTTCATGGTCTTGCGCACGATGTAAAACCCGCCCCAACATCCCATCAGGACTGTCATCCAGCAGCCAGCCCACACGCAGTAAAATATGCTTGGAACACAGCGCTCGCACACTTTGCTCCATACGCATTAAAGCTTTACCACGCGGACTCAGCGGCTGACACTCACTGGTTTCGTTATAGGCCGTAGCGCGCACACCATCAAATACACGGTAGCTGGAAGGCTGTAACAAAACACAATCGTAGTGCTTACACAGTTGTGCTAAACGCTCAACCGCACGCTCCTGCGGCACAAAGTGCTCCGGATCCACTGCACCGGCCTGAAACCAGTCATAGTAATAGGCAAGATTAATCACCGCATCCGGACGCACTTCGTCAATTAGACTGGTTAAGCTGGACGCGTCCCAAGCACCTTTTTCTGGTTTAGGCGCCAAAAAAGCAATATCTTCCTCAGCACCCAAACGCACCAAAGCTTTTCCTAACGCGTTACCACCACCCAGCAAAACCAAGCGTAATTGCATATCAGCCCCGCAGTATTTTTTTATACATTATTAACAGCACAACTTAAGATGCAAATCAGAACGGAATATCATCATCAAAGCTATCGTAATCCGGTGCTGGCTGCGCATCATGCTGCACACTTGGTGCTGGACGCTGCTGCGCTGGTTGCTGCTGGTATTGTTGTTGCTGTGGCTGCTGCTGATATTGCTGTTGCGGCTGCTGTTGACGTGGCGCTGGAGCAGGACGATTACCGCCCTCATTATCACCACGACTGTCGAGCATCTGCATTGAGCCACCCATATCCACGATAATTTCCGTGGTATAGCGCTTCACACCATCTTTTTCCCACTCACGGGTTTGCAAACGACCTTCGATATAAACCTTTGAGCCTTTACGTAAATACTGGCCCGCAATTTCAGCAATTTTGCCAAAGAAGGAAATACGGTGCCATTCAGTACGCTCTTGCATTTGACCGGTTTGCTTATCGCGCCAGCTATCACTGGTCGCCAATGTCAGGTTAGTCACCGCATTACCATTGGGTAAATAACGTGTTTCTGGGTCGCCGCCCACATTACCAATCAAAATTACTTTGTTAATTCCACGAGCCATATTTTTCTCCAAACGGTCAGCACGCCAAGTTATTTATAGATAACTTTCAACAGATGCACGATCTATTATTTGCGTATCAAATTTCACATAAACAGCAGCTTCCTCTGCCACCAACACAGCATCCATTACACCCGCTTGCGAACTGAGTGCGGTAAGCCATTGCGTTTCTTGCATTGCTGCAGGGGTTACCGACAAGCGCACACTGGTTACATAAGGCGGCTCTTGCATATTAGCAGCAAATATTAACCAGAGGGCGGCCAGTGCTGCACATCCAGCAAAAACCAAAGACGCGCCACCTAAAGTAAATAGCCAGCCACCGAGCATGCCACCCAAAGCAGCCCCTAAAAACTGGCTGGTGGAGTAGACACCCATCGCGGTACCTTTTGCACCAGCAGGTGAAACTTTACTGATCAGCGACGGTAAAGACGCTTCTAAAAAGTTAAACGCAGTAAAAAATGCCAAAGTACCGATAATCAACAAAGTTAAGTTATCGGCAAACAGCCATAAAAACAGCTCAGTAGCCATTAAAACCGCGACAGCACCAACAAAGACACGCTTCATCTGGCGCTTTTTTTCACTGTAGATAATAAAAGGTAGCATGGCAAAAAAGCCGACAAATAAAGCGATCAGGTAGACCCACCAATGCTCTTCTTTAGGCAAATTACCCTGCTCAACCAATGCTAAAGGTAGCGCAATAAAGCTAGCCATTAACAACGCATGCAAAACAAAAATGCCAAAGTCTAAACGTAACAAGGCTGGGTTACGTAGCGTGGCCGCCAAAGCAGCTTTAGCCACTCCTGACTCTCGAGTTTGCACTTGCTGTGTTGGCTTGGGCACAGTGACCGCAATAATCACTATTCCCAGCAGCGCCATCACCGCGGTAAACCAAAACAAACCGGACAAACCAAAACCGCGGGTTACCAGCGGTCCAACCACCATGGCTACAGCAAAAGAAATACCGATGCTAATGCCAATCATCGCCATAGCTTTAGTGCGGTGCTGCTCACGGGTTAAGTCAGATAACAACGCCATGACTGCCGCAGAAATTGCTCCTGCACCCTGCAAGACGCGCCCAGCAATCACGCCCCAGACTGAGTCTGACATACCGGCAACCACACTACCCGCAGCAAAAATCAACAAACCCAAATAAATAATGGGTAAACGCCCAAAACGGTCTGACAGCATGCCAAAAGGTATTTGCAAAAATGCCTGGGTTAAACCATAGGCACCAATCGCTACACCAAGTAAAAAAGGCGTTTGCCCGATTAAATCTTGCCCGTAGGTGGCTAAAACCGGCAGCACCATGAACATGCCCAGCATACGAAAGGCAAACACCAAGGATAAACCACTGGCCGCACGCTTTTCTTGAGCGTTCATTGCGTCACTATTATGATCCTGCATGACACCTCCCCAAATAGAGGCGCAATTCTATCAGGCAGAAGACTTTGCCGCAGCAACCCTATAGCCCGTATACTCATCTGTTTAAGCGCGCAACGCGGGGAATGCAGTGGATACCATCGTAGTTCGTGGGGCTCGCACCCATAATTTAAAAAATATTGATCTCGATTTACCTAGAAACAAACTGATCGTGATCACCGGTCTATCAGG
>JAAZCO010000130.1 GCA_012513235.1 Gammaproteobacteria bacterium | reverse complement strand
CTTTGCTCAAGCTGCGGGTCAGGTGTTGGACAGTAACTTATTGGCCAATAGCTGGCGCCTTAAAGATAAAGCCCGCATGCAGCAGACGTGGCAGGTCGCGCCCAGCCAAGTGGTGGCCTGGCTGAATATTCCTGCTGTAGCACATTTGTCACCTAACGAGGTGGCCAGTATTTGTGCGCGAACAGTGGCCAGTTATTGCAATACCACGGCGCAAGAACTGGATTTTATACACCTGCCCATGGCGATTGGCAGTCAGCTCAGCGTGGTGGATAAAAGTGCGTTGCTGGAGATCGTTAAGCTGTATTGGCGCGAGTTGATTCGTCCTTCTGAGTCACACATACGCTTGCCGATACGCGGTTATCATCGCATCAAATTACTATCATTGACCGGTGAGGTGCTGGATACCCAGTACAGCCACATTATTGTCGATGAAGGCCATGATATTCCCACGCCGATGCTGCAGATTTTAGATCGCAGTCCGCAAGCGGTGATTACCTTAAGTGATGAACTACAAAACCTAAATGGTATGGCGCCGGTGCGCAGCGAAGTGATTCGTCAACGCGCGTTGGCGCAATCCATTCGCTTGGGTAAGCAAGTTGAAGATGTCGTCAATCCACTGATCCAAGCGCATCCCGGTGCCAGCAAAGAGCTGTTTGCAGGGCGGGCCGATCACTGCACTAATTTGCAACACTATAGCGGCTGGCAAATTCCGCAGCGAGCCACCACTATTATTGTCGCTGATGAGTTTGATTTGTTTGCCTGGTTCCAGCGATTAAGTCATGCCGGTGCATCGTTTCGTTTAGCCCGCTCGACCTTTAAAGACTTTATGATTTTTGCGCAGGACTGTATTGAGTTGTACAGCAATGGTACACGGCCACGTCATGGTTTGATTTTTCGTTATGCCAGTTGGGATGCGTTAAGTCAGGCGATGGCCAGTAATCCATCGTTTGAAGCCATTGAGCGCATGCTGCACAAAGGCTATTCGCAAGCAGATTTTGAGACAGCAGTGAATCGGCATATGCGTTCAGGCGGCGGTGAGATTACTTTGGCGCGCGTCAGTGATACTAAAAACATGGAGTTTTCCAGCGTGTATCTATCACGGGATTTACTGGTGTTGCCTGCAGGTCATCAGCACCCTGATAGCCGTGCACGCTTGTTTTCAAGCCTATATACCGCCTGTACACGGGCGCAACATGAGTTGATTGTGCCTGAGGGGTTTGCCGACTGGATCAGTGATGCAGTGAAATGATGTCGTGCTCTAGTGTGGTCTGAAAATATTAATCTCATTTTGCAACGCACAAGGCCCGAGGCTAACTCAACCTCGGGCCTTGTAGGACTTGACCCATATCAGCTGTGATATCAATCAGTGCCTTGTTGCAGTCTTTAGAAGGCTAAACCAAGCTTAAAACCGATTTCATCATTTTTAAGTTTAGTGTTAGCAATATCGTATTTGTCTTTTAATTGATAATTGTGCTGAGTGTAGTAAACACCGGCAGTGAGTGGCAGGTCGTTGTAGCCTTTATCCCACATAAAGTTCAGCTCGGCATAGGGGCTGTACTTGTCTTTTAGGTCAACTGTTGTGCTGCCTAAGTTTTGGACTTTAATTTTGCTTTCGGCATTCACGCTGTAACGGGTACCCACTTCTAAGCGCGTCAGTACACTGTCGCCTTTGTGATTAAAACCAACTCCGGCTTTAGCAAAAGGAGATTTATTGGTCAGGCGTACATCCAAACCTTTGGTGTCATCAATACGGCTGTGCTCATAACCCGCACCTACAATACCGTCAATGTAGCTGTTATTGCCCAAACCTACGCGGTAACCCACATCGGCTTCAGCTTGCATTTGTTTTTCTTTAACATCACCTTTTTCACCGTACTTAGCTTCGACGCCCGCTTGGAAGATAACCCCTTCTTCGCCGGTCATTTTGTTACCGAAGTTATAGTAAATACCGCCTTTGGGCATACGGGCTTTGTTGTTATCGACATCATCAATGTCGGATGAGAGTTTATAGCGATTATGGCTGCCCGTAATACCAATATTAGATACAGGCTCGGCCGCTTGAAGAGCAAAAGGGGATAGTAAAAAACCGGCTGTTGTAGCGCCTAATAGGATTTTTTTGCTGATCATAAATACACTCCGTTTCTTATAAATTAAGTCATGGAACTCATAAAATACGACTGCAATGCTTGCGCAACCGTTCAGTTTTTACGACGAACGGTCATTTTTAAGGTGCTGAGATGCTGTGTTTAACATTGATGCTCAAGCTGTAAACCACTGTTTGCTGCGGCTATAGCCTGTGTTGGATAATGTATTACAAGAGATTTTAATGTGCGAGCGCTGGCGTTGCTGATGCCCAGCGCTGGATTCTCTGTACGCGAGGCCATATAGTTGCGGTGTTGATATATTAAAGAGTAGAGAGGTCGGTATGACTGATACATCACAGACATTGGCGCAAGCACACTTTGTTCGTGCTGCGCAGCGATTTGAGCACAGTCCTATTTCTCAGCAGTTGGCAGCTTTGACCGATAAAGTATTTCCGTTACTGACCTTAACTGCTGATCAGCATTGGTTGGATTTTGGTTCAGGTACTGGGGCGGTTAGTGTGCCTTTAGCTACGCAGGTTAAGCGTGTTACCGCTTTAGATACTTCGGCAGCGATGCTGGAGCAGTTAACTGCAAAAAATATCGCTAATATCAACGCACTTGAGCATGATATTTTTTGTGGTTTAAGCGAAACCTATGACGGTGTGATAAGCAGTATGGCTTTGCACCACGTGGCAGATATCCCAAGGCTATTAAAATGTATGCAGCAATGCTTAAAAGAAAATGGCCAATTAGCATTGATTGACTTGTACAGCGAAGATGGCAGTTTTCATGGCGATAACCAAGGCAAAGGTGTGCTGCATTTTGGTTTTGATCCGCAAGAGTTGCTTG
>JAAZCO010000129.1 GCA_012513235.1 Gammaproteobacteria bacterium | reverse complement strand
TTTGCCACAGGTCAGTAGTGAAGTGTTACCGCAAGATAACAACTCGATCGTGCTGACTATTTCCATCAAGGCTGACAAAAGCTATTACTGGAATACCAGTACCGAAGTGGATGTCGATACTGTGCAAGATAAAGCAGTGGATCTGGCGCAGATGGTGAATGCTGCGCGCGCTATTTTAGCGGCTAACGCGGCGCAAGGTAAAAAAGTGCAGGTCTATGTACGTGCTGATAAAACTGTGGATTATGGCAGCGTGATGGCAGCCATGGGCGGCTTGCAGCAAGCGGGCGTCAGTGATGTTGGCTTAATTACTGAGGCACCTTAATGCGACCTTATGATCGTAGTTCTTCGGAAAAGTTATTTTGGCCCGTCGTGTGGGCGGTTGGCCTGCACGCTATGCTGTTTGCGTTTTTGTTTGTCAGCTTTTCCAATACGCCTGAATTGCCGCCGGCGCGCCCGGTGATTAAAGCTACTTTGTATCAGTTGCAGTCACAAAGCCAAGCTACCACGCAAACCAATCAAAAAATTGCCGGTGAAGCCGCTAAAACTTCGGCACAGCGTTATGAAGTTGAACAATTGGCGCAAAAGAAAATCGAACAAGAACGCTTAGCAGCTTTGGCACAAAAAGCTGCGCAGGCTCAATCGGCAGCAGAGACACGCGCGGCACAAGCGCGTAAGCAGGCTGAAGAGAAAGCAGCGCAAGCACAGAAACAAGCTGCGCAAGCACAAAAGCAAGCGCAAGCGAAAAAAGAAGAACAAGCCAAACAGGCTGCTGAGAAACTCAAGCAAGCTGAGATTGCCAAAATCAAAGCAGCAGAGGATGCAAAGAAGAAAGCAACCGAAGACGCAAAGAAAAAGGCCGCTGAAGACGCTAAGAAGAAAGCAGCAGAGGACGCCAAAAACAAGGCTAACGCTGATGCTGCGAAGAAAAAGGCTGCTGAAGATGCCGCTGCCAAACAAAAGGCTGAGGCAAATAAGAAACAAAAAGCTGCACAAGAAGCTGCCAAGCAACGTCAGGCTCAGGAGTCAGCGCGTAAAGCGGTTGAGGATAAGAAAGCGGGCGCGTTAGCTGAGCTGTTATCTGAAGATACGCAGTACCAGCAAACTAAGGCCGATACTGTCGGCTCACAAGTGGCCGGTAACTTAGACGACTTGATCGTGCGTTTGGTGAGTGAGCAGTGGGTGCGCCCACCGTCGGCACGTAATGGGATGGCGGTGACAGTGTTAATTGAAATGTTACCCGACGGCACCATTACCAATGCCAGCGTGACACGCAGTAGCGGTGATCCTGCATTTGATGCTTCGGCCGTGGCCGCAGTACGTAATGTGGGGCGGATCCGAGAAATGCAACAATTAGATCGCAAGACGTTTGACAGTCTGTATCGCAAACGTAGCGCGGTGTTTAAACCAGAGGATTTAGGTCTGTGAGAATATTAAAGCGTTGGTTGTTACTCAGTGCGCTGCTGTGCGTCAGTGTTGTGCAGGCAGCAGACCCATTGCTGATTTCTGGGGGCAGTGATCGGGCGATTCCGATTGCGGTGGTACCTTTTGGTTGGCAGGGTGGTAACGCATTACCTGAAGATGTGGCGCAAATTGTCGGTCAAGATTTACGCAACTCAGGCACATTTGAGCCGATTGCCCGTCAAAATATGATCAGCCAGCCGGCGCAAGCCAGTGAAGTGATTTTCCGAGATTGGAGTGCTGTGGGTGCCCAATATGTATTAGTGGGGCATATCACTCCTGAGGCAGGGCGTTTACAGATTAAGTATGCGGTGCTGAACGTAGCGACTGAGCAAGTGATGGTCAGTGGTACGGTGGCAGGCAGCACCGAGCAGTTGCGTGACTTGTCACACCATATTGCGGATCAGGCGTACGAAAAGCTCACAGGGGTTAAGGGTGCGTTCTCTACGCGCTTGCTGTATGTGACTGCTGAGCGCTTTTCTGCGAACAATACGCGTTATACCTTGCAGCGTGCTGATTATGATGGTGCACGAGCAGTCACCTTATTGCAGTCTCGTGAGCCCATTTTGTCGCCCTCATTTGCGCCAGATGGTAAGCGAATTGCCTATGTGTCATTTGAGCAAAAGCGTCCGCGCATTTTTGTGCAAAACATTGAAACCGGTCATCGTGAGCAAATCACTAACTATGATGGCTTGAACGGTGCACCATCTTGGTCGCCTGATGGTAAGCGCTTAGCTTTTGTGTTGTCGCGTGACGGTAATCCAGAAATCTATGTGATGGATATGGGCTCACGCCAAGTGCGTCGCGTGACCAATCATGCCGCCATTGATACCGAACCGTTCTGGGGTAAAGATGGACAAACCATCTACTTCACCTCTGATCGTTCAGGTAAGCCACAGATCTATCGGATGAAGGTGAGCGGTGGTGCTGCAGAGCGTGTTACTTTTGTCGGCAACTACAATGCTAACCCGAAATTATCAGCCGATGAAAAGACGCTGGTGATGATTCACCGTCAAGACGGATACGCAGTATTTAAGGTGGCTGCACAGGATTTGCAGCGTGGTAATTTGCGAATTCTATCTGATTCAAGTTTAGATGAGTCACCTACTGTTGCACCCAATGGAACAATGGTAATCTATGCCACCCACCAACAGGGCAGGGGTGTCCTGATGCTTGCATCTATCAATGGGCGGGTGCGGCTCCCACTACCTAGCATACAAGGCGAAGTCAGAGAGCCTTCATGGTCCCCTTACCTAAACTGATGATGGGTTATCTGTTAACTTAATTAAACGTGTTGTTTTTGGAGCTGTAAAAATGGAAATGGTTAAATTCGGTAAATTTGCTGCACTCTCATTAGCTTTAGCAGTAGCAGTTGGTTGTTCATCAAAAGGCGGCGATGCTAGCGGTGAAGGTGCAATTGATCCGAATGCGGGTTATGGCGCAAACACTGGTGCAGTTGACAGTGGTTATGATAGCGATCGTAACAGCGAAGAAGCAGCACTGCGCTCAATGACAACTTTCTACTTTGAATTTGATAGCTCAGATTTGAAGCACGAAGCAATGCGCGCATTAGATGTACACGCACGTGACTTACAGTCAAACGGTTCACGCGTTGTATTAGAAGGTCACGCCGATGAGCGTGGTACTCGCGAATACAACATGGCTCTGGGTGAGCGTCGTGCAAAAGCAGTACAGCGTTACTTAGTTCTGCAAGGTGTTTCACCTGCACAACTTGAGTCAGTATCTTATGGTGAAGAGCGTCCAAACGTTCTAGGCCATGATGATAGCGCTTGGTCACAAAACCGTCGCGTTGAACTGCGCAAGTAATAGGTAAAAAACATGATCCGCTCAACCTTGATAACTTTGGCCCTCAGCCTGCCCACTTTGGCAGTTGCTGCGATCCCAATCACTGATGGCTCAGGACATAATCATATGTTAGCTGGCGCAGATCAGGGTATGAGCGGAACTGCAACTGGGGGTGGTGCTGCGGCACCGCTTTCAGCCCAGGGGCAGGTGTTTATGCAAATGCAACAGATGCAAGAAGAAATCTCTACACTGCGCGGTATGCTTGAAGAGCAGCAGCATGAGTTACGTACATTACGCCAAGAAAATCTTGAGCGTTACCAAACATTAGACAGCCGCTTACAGGAAGGAGTCGCAGCGCAAGCTTCGAGCCCAACCAAAGCGACTGCAGCATCGGCCGGTTCGGCAGGTGCAAGCGCTGCACAAAACGATGCCAGCGCTGCTGATCCAGAAAAAGAAAAACTGTTTTATGAGGCGTCATTTGACCTGATTAAGCAGCGAGACTTTGCTAAAGCACAACAAGCTTTCAGTGCTTTTTTGCGTAAGTATCCCAACAGCCAGTATGCGGGCAATGCGCAGTATTGGTTAGGTGAAGTGCATTTGGTTGAAGGTGATTTACAAGCGGCGGGCAAAGCCTTTGCTTTAGTCAGCCACACCTACCCAGAGCACAATAAAGTGCCTGACTCTTTGTATAAGCTCGCTGACGTCGAGCGCCGACTAGGCAATGCGGATAAAGCGCGCGGTATTATGCAAGAAGTTGTAGCTAAGTTCCCGAACAGTTCGGCTGCACAGCTCGCACAGCAAGACCTTAGAAAGCTCTAATACACTGCTCATCTAGCACGTTCGCGCTCGGCGCGGGCCCGTGCTGTGCAGTGCCTCATTTCGCAATTGAGGCGCACGGCCTGTTTTGCTGTCGCGCCCGGCGCACATAGTATGCAAAACACTTTACGTATTACCGAAATCTTTTACTCGCTGCAAGGCGAAACACGCACTGCAGGTTTACCCACCGTCTTTGTACGCCTCACGGGCTGCCCTTTACGCTGTCAATATTGCGATAGTGCCTATGCCTTTACTGGCGGCCAACTACTCTCTTTGGAAACAATCTTAGCGCAAGTTGCAGCTTACAAACCGCGCTATATCTGTGTGACTGGCGGAGAGCCGCTGGCGCAGCCCAATGCCTTACCTTTGCTGACGCAGCTTTGCGATGCGGGTTATCAGGTGTCGATCGAGACCAGTGGTGCTATGGATATCCGTCATGTGGACCCGCGTGTGCATATTGTGCTGGATTTGAAAACGCCAGATTCGTTAGAGTCGCAGCGTAATCTGTACGACAATATCGACTTGCTCAAAGCGCAAGATCAGGTCAAGTTCGTGCTCTGCAGTCGTGCGGACTACGATTGGGCGGTGACTAAACTGTTGCAATATAAGCTCGATGCTCGGGTGGATGATGTGCTGTTTTCGCCCAGTCAGGGTCAGCTCAGTGCACGCGACTTAGCCGACTGGATCGTGGCAGATAACTTGCCGGTACGCTTTCAGTTGCAACTGCATAAAGTGCTCTGGGATGACGAACCCGGCCGTTAAGGTTGATTTAACCTGTATCTATTCAAGCGATTGTTGAACAGTCGCGCTTTTTATTGAACAGTGAGTGAGTATATGAGCCCTAAACGTGCAGTTATTTTATTGTCCGGCGGTTTGGATTCGGCCACAGTTTTAGCCT
>JAAZCO010000128.1 GCA_012513235.1 Gammaproteobacteria bacterium | reverse complement strand
TTTGGAACAGCGTTTTAGTGATTCCCAAGGCTGGCAATGGCCAAACCGGGAAAGTCAGTAATCAGACTGTCTGCACCATTTGCAGCGAGTCGGCGCATCAGCGCTGGCTCGTTGACTGTCCAAACGGATACATGTAATCCCACTTGTTGTGCTCGAGCCATACGTTTTTGCGTCGCTAAGGTGTATTTGAGAACAAGCACGCTGCAGTCATAGCGTTGTGCTGTTTTGATGGGATCCAGCCAAGCATATTCTGCAACCAAACCCCGCGCTAAATGTGGTGCTAAGTGATGCGCCGCTCGTAATACCGTGCGAGAGCTGCTGGTGATCACGATTTTATCTTGTAGTTGATAGCGTGCGCTGAGTTGCTCAATGGCGTACACAATTTCCGCTGCTCGCCTTTTCGAGGCTTCTTTAACTTCCAATTGCCAGTGGCTAAATGAACACTGCGCAAACAACTGCTCTAGCGTTGGAATCGGGCAAGGTGTTGGCCAAGCTACAGTGTTATGCCGCGCATCCATTTGCTGCAACTGCGCCGCAGTATAATGACGTACCTTGCCGCGCCGGCCTGTCGTGCGCTTGAGTGTAGTGTCATGAATCACCATGAGTTGCCCATCTTTGGATAGATGTAAATCCAACTCACAACGCTGCACACCAGCAGCTAAACAGGTTTGAAAGCTGGCTAGCGTGTTTTCTGGTGCCTCACCTCGCGCACCTCGATGACCATAAATCAGCATTACAGTGCAGAATCTTCATCAGGTTGCAGTGCTAAGCGTCTTTGCAGCGCTTGTTTGTGCAGGATATGTCTGGCTAATATTTGCCGAGTGGCATCGGGTAAGTTTTCAAACACTGTGACCGTTTGTGTGCCCATTGATGTGGCGCGGTGTTCTATCACGCGAGCATCGACTCGCAAGCCAAAACCTTGTGGTAATAAAGCAATTTTTAAACTGAGCAGGGTGCCGAGTGCATAAGTATGATCATCAACAAAAGTAATGCTCGCTTCGGAGAGGCTAACTGCGCGTGCAGGGCCAATTTCTTTGAGTAAATCGCGAGCTAACACTTGAGCGATTAAATCAATACGCTTGTTGATCACCTTTAAATAGCTTGCTACTGAACGGTCAGCTTCACCCACAGAGCGCAATAAAGGTTGTGCGTCATATTCGAGTAAATGCAGATCGCCTAGTAAATGAAACAGAAGCGAGTCTTCTTCATCTTCGGAATCTGCTAAACGAATTTGCAGTGCGATTTGATCGTCAATGCGATAGTATTCGCGACGATCTTCGGTATCTTGTGTGGACATGACGAACCCATGGCTGCAATGGAGGTCTGAGTGTAAATCGGCATGCAATAAACTGCCAACCTATCGAATTTTTTTCTGTGAATGTATTCCTATGTTTCGACCTTTAGCTCTATTTATTGGTATGCGTTATACGCGTGCTAAACGCCGTAATCACTTTATTTCTTTTATCTCACTGACGTCCATGATTGGTTTGGCTTTGGGTGTCTTGGTGATGATTTTAGTCCTGTCAGTGATGAACGGTTTTGACCGTGAGTTGCGTACGCGAATTTTAGGTATGGTACCGCACGCGACTGTCAGCTCTTATACTCCATTAGATGATTGGCAGCAGGTGGGTGAGCAAGTTAAGCAGCATCCTGATGTGCTGGCTGTTGCTCCCTTCACTCAGCTGCAGGGGATGCTCACGCACAGTGGCAGTGTACAGCCGGTGTTGGTCAATGGTGTTTTGCCTAGCGCAGAAAAGAACGTCTCAATTATTACCGATCATATGGTTGAGGGTAGTTTAGAGGCATTACAAAGCGGTGAGTTTGGCATTGTGATTGGTCAGCAAACCGCAGCGATGTTTAATGCGTCAGTGGGCGAAAAGCTAACCTTTGTGTTACCTGAAGCCTCGATTACTCCCGCTGGAGTATTTCCACGCCTGAAGCGTTTTACGGTAGTGGGTATTTTTAAAGTCGGTGCTGAACTCGATAGCTCGCTGGCTTTAATCAATATCGAAGATGCTGCGCGCTTATCACGTTGGCAGCCCAGTCAAGTGGAAGGTATTCGTTTAAAACTGACGAACTTGTTTGATGCGCCGCGTGTGGCTTGGGAAATCGCCCGCAGCATGCCCAATGAAGATTTACATCCGCGCGATTGGACGCGCAGTCATGGTAATTTATTCCAAGCGATTCAAATGGAAAAAACTATGATTGCGCTGTTGCTGCTGCTGATTGTAGCGGTAGCCGCTTTTAATATTATTTCCACGCTGGTGATGGTAGTCACCGACAAGAAAGCCGATATCGCAATCTTGCGTACATTAGGTGCGTCGCCTGGGCAAATAATGGCCATTTTTATGGTTCAGGGTTCGTTGATTGGCGTTGTGGGAACTTTGATTGGCGGTGTGCTAGGGGTTGTGAGTGCGCTGAATGTCACAACTTGGGTGGCTGCGATAGAAAAATTCTTTGGTCATCAGTTTTTAAGTTCTGATGTGTACTTTATCAGTTACTTACCATCTGAATTGCGTGTGGATGATGTGGTGATGATTTGTGGCTCAGCTTTGTTAATGAGCTTTTTAGCAACTTTATACCCAGCGTGGCGCGCTTCACGCACTGAACCTGCGGAGGCTTTGCGTTATGAGTAATTCAGCTGTTTTAGAGTGCCGCAATTTAGGTAAAAGCTACAGCGAAGGACCGTCTGAAGTGCATGTGTTGCAAGGTGTTGAGTTATTACTCAAGCCTGGTGAGCGTGTCGCGATTATCGGTAGTTCTGGCTCGGGTAAAACCACCTTGCTGAATATGCTCGGTGGTTTAGATACGCCCAGTACCGGCAGTGTGTGGTTGGCCGGTGAAGAGTTATCGGCGTTATCAGAGAAAAATCGCGGTTTACTGCGTAATCGTGCTTTGGGCTTTGTGTATCAATTCCACCACTTGCTGGCTGAGTTTAGCGCGCTAGAAAACGTTTGCATGCCGTTGTTGATGGGCAAGTTACCGATGGCTGAAGTACGTCAACGCGCAGAAGCTTTATTAACCCGCGTCGGACTAGGTCCGCGTATTCATCACAAGCCATCAGAGTTGTCTGGTGGTGAGCGGCAGCGAGTGGCGATTGCCCGCGCCTTGGTCAATCAGCCTGCTTTAGTGCTGCTGGATGAGCCAACCGGTAACCTCGACCGTACTACTGCGCAGACGATTCAAGAGCTGATATTAGAGCTGTCTATTTCATTGGGTACGACATTCTTAGTAGTGACTCATGACCCTGCTTTAGCGCAGCAGATGGACCGTATTTTGACTTTGGAAGATGGGCGCTTAGTACCCGTTGCCAAAGAGGTCTCTGCATCTTGATAAGCTCTGTTTGTGACATGATTGTTTGTAAGTGTTAAGAGCTGAATAGGTGCGTGGCGTACTTCGGAATTGATGTTAGTCCGTCAATGAACCCGTCCGGGGTTTCAACTCCGGCGCTACGCCATCCATGGCTACGCTCACCACATCAACCCCGAAGTACTCATTGACCCTATGTAGCGTTGGCGCTCTTGCAGCATTAATCATTTAAAGCTCAGTACTATGTTAGCTTTGGCTTTTGATTTTAGTCGCTTTAATTCTGTCTAAAACCCGAACACAACATCACGGATCAACAAGCGTCTCACTGATGTCACGACAAGCGTAGCCATGGATGGCGTAGCGCCCGAATCGCAACAGGATGTTGCGTTGAGGGAAAAGTGATATCAGTGAGATGCGACATGCACTGAACTGCTTTTAGCAATACATCACACGCCACTATAGTTTGCAGAATATGCAGTGCAATTCTAAAGCGTTAAAGCAGACTGACCTCAATCACTTCAATCTGCTCCAGGGTTAAATAACGCCAACGCACCTGCACATCCCAAAACTGCACGCCATAAATGCGCTCAGGCGTTGGCTGTTGATAAGCCGGGCGCGGATCTTGCCCCAAACACTGCTCAATCAATTCCACCACAGGTTGTTGCAAACGCAGCGCATGCGCTTGCGCTTGCTGTAAGGCCGACGCTTGCCAGCTCACAGCAATCAGCTTGGGTGCATATTCAGCGATGGCATTGCGCGCCATCGGTAAACTGTCGGCATAGGGCACATAAGGCTTGATATCCAACACCGGCGTGCCATCGAGTAAATCAATCCCTGACACCCATAAACGCCCAGCTTCCACGCGCTCTAAACGCACAGCCGATTGCCCAATACCATTGGGTCGATGGGTTGCACGACTGGCAAATACACCAATACTTTTATTACCACCCAAGCGCGGTGGACGTACTTTCAAGCGCGGGGTACTTTCTAGAGTTTTATGAAAGAGGAAAATCACCCAAATATGGCTGATATCCTCAAGACCGGCCACAGCATCAGCCTGATCATAAGGTGGCAGCAGTTCAATGCAGCCTTGTGCGGCAGGAGCCAATAGGGGTTGGCGGGGAATAGCGAACTTTTCTTTAAAACACGAGCGCACATAACCAATCGGATTAAGCCTGTAAGTCATAGTCTTGCCTCAATCACTGAAGCTGGCGTTGCACTGCATAACAGCACAACACCAGTTCATAAAGTTAACCGGCGACTAAAACGCGTATGGCTTCCAGACGTAAGCCCGCCTTACCGAGCATAGTTAAACCTTGCTCCTTATAAGCCCGCAGCGTATCAATCTCTTCATTGCGCACGCTGGGGTTAATCGCTTGCAAAGCCGTTAGACGAGAAATT
>JAAZCO010000127.1 GCA_012513235.1 Gammaproteobacteria bacterium | reverse complement strand
ACCATAAATCAGCATGACAGTGCAGAATCTTCATCAGGTTGCAGTGCTAAGCGTCTTTGCAGCGCTTGTTTGTGCAGGATATGTCTGGCTAATATTTGCCGGGTGGCATCGGGTAAATTTTCAAACACTGTGACCGTTTGTGTGCCCATTGATGTGGCGCGGTGTTCTACTACGCGAGCATCGACCCGCAAGCCAAAACCTTGTGGCAATAAAGCAATTTTTAAACTGAGCAGGGTGCCGAGCGCATAAGTGTGCTCATCCACAAAGGCAATGCTCGCTTCGGAGAGGCTGACTGCGCGTGCAGGACCAATTTCTTTGAGTAGATCGCGAGCTAACACTTGGGCGATTAAATCAATACGCTTGTTGATTACCTTTAAATAGCTTGCGACTGAGCGGTCAGCTTCACCCACCGAGCGCAATAAAGGTTGTGCGTCATATTCGAGCAAATGCAGATCGCCTAGTAAACGAAACAGAAGTGAGTCTTCTTCATTTTCGGAATCTGCTAAACGAATTTGCAGTGCGATTTGATCGTCAATGCGATAGTATTCGCGACGATCTTCGGTATCTTGTGTGGACATGACGAACCCATGGCTGCAATGGAGGTCTGAGTGTAAATCGGCATGCAACAAACTGCCAACCTATCGAATTTTTTCTGTGAATGTATTCCTATGTTTCGACCTTTAGCTCTATTTGTTGGTATGCGTTATACGCGCGCCAAACGTCGCAATCACTTTATTTCTTTTATCTCGCTGACGTCCATGGTCGGTTTGGCTTTGGGTGTATTGGTGATGATTTTAGTCCTGTCAGTGATGAACGGTTTTGACCGTGAGTTGCGTACGCGTATTTTAGGTATGGTGCCGCACGCGACTGTCAGCTCTTATACTCCATTAGATGATTGGCAGCAGGTGGGTGAGCAGGTTAAGCAGCATCCTGATGTGCTGGCTGTTGCTCCCTTCACTCAGCTGCAGGGGATGCTCACCCACAGTGGCAGTGTGCAGCCGGTGTTGGTCAATGGTGTTTTGCCCAGCGCAGAAAAGAACGTCTCAATTATTACCGATCATATGGTTGAGGGTAGTTTAGAGGCGTTACAAAGCGGTGAGTTTGGCATTGTGATTGGTCAGCAAACCGCAGCGATGTTTAATGCGTCAGTGGGCGAAAAGCTAACCTTTGTGTTACCTGAAGCCTCGATTACCCCTGCTGGAGTATTTCCACGTCTGAAGCGTTTTACGGTAGTGGGTATTTTTAAAGTCGGTGCTGAACTCGATAGTTCGCTGGCTTTAATCAATATCGAAGATGCTGCGCGCTTATCACGTTGGCAGCCCAATCAAGTGGAAGGCATACGTTTAAAGCTGACGAACTTGTTTGATGCGCCACGTGTGGCTTGGGAAATTGCCCGCAGTATGCCCAATGAAGATTTACATCCACGCGATTGGACGCGCAGTCATGGCAATCTATTCCAAGCGATTCAAATGGAAAAAACTATGATTGCGCTGTTGCTGCTGCTGATTGTTGCCGTAGCCGCTTTTAATATTATTTCCACGCTGGTGATGGTAGTCACCGACAAGAAAGCCGATATCGCAATCTTGCGTACCTTAGGTGCGTCGCCTGGGCAAATCATGGCGATCTTTATGGTGCAGGGTTCGTTGATTGGTGTGGTGGGTACTTTGATTGGCGGTGTGCTGGGTGTGGTGAGTGCGCTGAATGTCACAACTTGGGTGGCTGCGATAGAAAAGTTCTTTGGTCATCAGTTCTTGAGTTCTGATGTGTACTTTATCAGTTACCTACCGTCTGAATTACGTGTGGATGATGTGGTGATGATTTGTGGCTCTGCTTTGTTAATGAGCTTTTTAGCAACTTTATACCCAGCGTGGCGCGCTTCACGCACTGAACCTGCGGAGGCTTTGCGTTATGAGTAATTCAGCTGTTTTAGAGTGCCGCAATTTAGGCAAAAGCTACAGCGAAGGCCCAGCCGAAGTGCATGTGTTGCAAGGTGTTGAGTTATTACTCAAGCCCGGTGAGCGTGTGGCGATTATCGGTAGTTCTGGCTCGGGTAAAACCACTTTGCTGAATATGCTCGGTGGTTTAGATACACCCAGCACCGGCAGTGTGTGGTTGGCCGGTGAAGAGTTGTCGGAATTATCAGAGAAAAATCGCGGTTTACTGCGTAATCGTGCTTTAGGTTTTGTCTATCAATTCCACCATTTGTTGGCTGAGTTTAGCGCGCTAGAAAATGTCTGTATGCCGTTGTTGATGGGCAAGCTACCTATCGCTGAAGCACGTCAACGCGCAGAAGCTTTATTGACCCGCGTCGGATTGGGTCCGCGTATCCATCACAAACCATCAGAGTTGTCCGGTGGTGAGCGGCAGCGAGTGGCGATTGCCCGCGCCTTAGTCAATCAGCCTGCTTTAGTGCTGCTGGATGAGCCAACCGGTAATCTTGACCGCACTACCGCGCAAACGATTCAAGAGCTGATATTAGAGCTGTCTATTTCATTGGGTACGACATTCTTAGTGGTGACCCATGATCCAGCTTTAGCACAGCAGATGGATCGTATTTTGACCTTAGAAGATGGGCGCTTAGTACCCGTTGCCAAAGAGGTCTCTGCATCTTGATAAGCTCTGTTCGTGACATGATTGTTTGTAAGTGTTAAGAGCTGAATAGGTGCGTGGCGTACTTCGGAATTGATGTTAATCCGTCGATGAACCCGTCCGGGGTTCAACTCCGGCGCTAAGCCATCCATGGCTACGCTCACCACATCAACCCCGAAGTACTCATTGACCCTATGTAGCGTTGGCGCTCTTGCAGCATCAATCAGTCAAAGTTCAGTCTTATGTGAGTTTTGATTTCAACTTCGATTTTGATTTTAGTCGCTTTAATTCTGCATAAAACCCGAACACAACAGCACTGCTCAACAAGCATCGCACTGATGTCACGACAAGCGCAGCCATGGATGGCGTAGCGCCCGAATCGCAACAGGATGTTGCGTTGAGGGAAAAGTGACATCAGTGCGATGCGATATGCACAGAACTGCTTTAAGCAATACATCACACGCCACTATAGTTTGCAAAGTATGCAGTGCAATTCTAAAGCGTTAAACCAGACTGACCTCAACCACTTCAATCTGCTCTAGCGTTAAATAACGCCAACGCACCTGCACATCCCAAAACTGCACGCCATAGATCCGCTCCGACGTCGGTTGTTGATAAGCCGGACGTGGATCTTGCGCCAAACACTGCTCAATCAATTCCACTACAGGTTGTTGCAAACGTAGCGCATGCTGTTGCGCTTGCTGTAAGGCTGATGATTGCCAGCGCACAGCAATCAGCTTGGGTGCATCTTCAGCGATGGCATTGCGCGCCATCGGTAAACTATCGGCATAGGGCACATAAGGCTTGATATCCAACACCGGCGTGCCATCGAGTAAATCAATCCCTGACACCCATAAACGCCCAGCTTCCACGCGTTCTAAACGCACGGCCGATTGCCCAATACCATTGGGTCGATGGGTCGCACGACTGGCGAATACACCAATACTTTTATTGCCACCCAAGCGCGGTGGGCGTACTTTCAAGCGCGGGGTGTTTTCTAGAGTTTTATGAAAGAGGAAAATCACCCAGATATGGCTGATATCCTCAAGACCGGCCACAGCATCAGCCTGATCATAAGGTGGCAGCAGTTCAATGCAGCCTTGTGCGGCAGGCGCTAATAGGGGTTGGCGGGGAATAGCGAACTTTTCTTTAAAACACGAGCGCACATAACCAATCGGATTAAGCCTGTAAGTCATAGTCTTGCCTCAATCACTGAAGCTGGTGTTGCACTGCATAACAGTACAACACCAGCTCATAAAGTTAACCGGCAACTAAAACGCGTATGGCTTCCAGACGTAAGCCCGCCTTACCGAGCATAGTTAAACCTTGCTCCTTATAAGCCCGCAGCGTATCAATCTCTTCATTGCGCACGCTGGGGTTAATCGCTTGCAAAGCCGTTAGACGAGAAATT
>JAAZCO010000126.1 GCA_012513235.1 Gammaproteobacteria bacterium | reverse complement strand
TTGTGCTAAGAGTTGTGCTTGCTGGTTGCGTGATTGCAAAAACTCTTGCTCACGCTGCTGCATCAATTGCTCTTCAGTGCCCTTTTCGCTGCGAATGCGCTCCAGCAGTTGGTCGGGGGTTAAGGTCTTGGCTTGCACTGACAGACTCAACAAGACGCCACTGATCATCCATAACAACGGCTTCATGGTTGCTGCTCCAGCGCTAAGGTTTTAATCGGCAGTTCTAACCAGTCTGCAGTTTTTTGTTGACGGGCAATGGCGATGGCTTTTTGCAGCGGACGGCGCACATTGTTATCCAGCGTTTGCCAAGCCTGAGTCTGCGCATTCCAGTAACCGCTTTCATGGCCATTGGGGGTTTGGTAATAGAGCATGGCACGACCCACACGTAAAAATTCAACGCTACGCTGGCTATCACCCTCACCCAACTCACCACGCCACGCCTCTAAGGTGTAACCGTAGTCGCTTTCAATTTGATAAGCCTCAAGAATACGACGGTACTTTTCCGCCATGCTGACATCCGCGCGCGGCATCAACTCTTGTAAGGTGGCTAAACGGTCCGAGCGCTCTTGCGGTAAAAACGGCACATCAGCAGCGATAAATTCAGCCAGCACTTCGACCATACGGCGCATGTGCGGCATCACTGCGGCTTCACTGTCTTGCAGGGCGTCGATTTGTTCTTGATAGCTGACCAGCTCTTGATGCTGAGCTGCAATCAGTTCACTGACTTGCTCGTTGTAGCCTTCTAAGGCTTTGGCTTTGGCTAAGGTGGTGCTGTACTCTTCAAGCATTGCTTGACTGGCATCGTCGAGGCGCTCGATGCGTTTTTGCGAACTTTGCGCGGTTTGGCTGAGCTTTTCACTTTCACTCAGTGCTTGCTCAACTGTTGCAGCACTAATGACGGGACTCACCACCACACAGCACAAAAGCAGTGAGCGCAAAGTTGTTGCTTGCATGAATACGGGTTCCTTAATTTGGATGGCTCTCGTTAATGGCAATGATTATCATCTGCATACTGTAACAAATCAACCCTTATGGTACTTTAAAGACGCTATACAGTTACAAAAACAGTATAACTTAACTCATACACTCTTCATTATTTAGCGCACTCGGTGGCAGCTTATATGGGTGTAATAAGCCTTCTACGTTACCCCTAAAGCCGAACAGGACAAGATGTCGCACGAGCCTATGTCTATAGTTGTGCGAGTATGAAGACATCTCTAGGCTGTGCGGTATGCTGACTCATTGCACAACTGCGCTCATTTTTATGATTATGGATAATTCAGTGGAAAACACTCAACACAACCCTGAAAAACAACTCAAGCGCCAATTGCGCGCGCAGCTTAAACAGATTATCGCTCCTGAATCACAGCGTTTACGTTTGGCCTTACTCTTTGCTGTGCTGGGTGCACTGCTGTTTATTGGCCAAAGCTGGTTACTGGCGCAACTCTTTGTTGGCTTGCTAGAGCATTCACAATCAGGCGCTGATTTAACGGCTGCCTTTGATGTCCGTTACGCCATTGCTTTAGCTGTATGTTTTACCTTACGCCCGACTGTGCAATATGTGCGCGAACGCTTATCACAAGCAGCCAGCCTCAGCGCACGTAAAAGACTACGTAAACGCTTACTCGATACCTTGGCAGGTTTAGGCCCCGAGCGGCAGACGCTTGGAGCTGATGGCGCACTCAGCACACAACTGCTTGAGCAGGTAGATGCACTGGATGGCTATATCAGCCGCTATTATGTGCAACTGTATTTAGTGCTGATTGTGCCCGTGCTGATCAGTATCGCGGCTTTTTATTACAGCCCGTTAGCCGCAATATTAATGTTACTCACCGCTCCTTTAGTGCCACTGTTTATGATTCTTGTGGGTGGCGCTGCCAGTCGCAGTAGTCAACAGCAGATGGCGGCAATGAGCCAACTCAGCAGTCGCTTTCTGGATTGGGTGCGCGGTATGCCGACCTTGCAGCACCTTAAAGCGACGGACCAAGCCCAGCAGAACGTGGATACTTCAGCATCACAGTATCGCGACAGCACAATGAAAGTTCTGCGTCTGGCCTTTCTCTCCGGTGCAGTCTTGGAGTTATTTTCCTCGCTAGCGATTGCCTTAGTGGCCGTGTATTTAGGCTTAGGCTTACTGGGCGTTTTACCTTGGGCTAAGGGCGTGATTCCTGTGCCTTATGTCGGTGCGCTGTTTGTGTTGTTATTGGCGCCTGAGTTTTATGCACCCCTGCGTCAGTTAGGCAGTGATTATCACGCTAAAGCAGAAGCTGAGGGTGCTATTGAGGAGCTACTACCTTTATTAGAGCAACACACCTGGCAACATCCTGGCGAGCAGTCTTTAACTCTAGATGCTGCTCCGGCGCTGTCGCTCAGTCAAGTCAGTATTACCGCGCACAATCAGCGCTTACGCTTACCCTCTATTGATCTGCAGATTGCTGCCGGCGAGCGTGTGGGTTTGCACGGCGAAAGCGGCAGTGGCAAGTCCAGCCTGCTGTTAGCGTTATTAGGTTTTATTGAGTATCGCGGTCGTATTGAGGTCAATCAACAGTCACTACTGGAGGTGCAGCGCAGCGATTGGCATAGTCAGCTCGGCTATTTATCCCAGCAACCCAATTTCAAACGCGGCAGTCTGGCGGATAACTTACGTTTAGCCAAGCCCAGTGCCAGCGCACAACAGATGCTTGATGTACTGCGTGATGTTGATTTACTGACGTTGGTTGAACAGTTACCACAAGGTTTAGATACGCTGTTAGGTGAGCGCGGTTTAGGCTTGTCTGGTGGCCAACTCAGTCGTTTAGCGATTGCGCAGTTACTGCTACGTGATGCGCATCTTTGGTTACTGGATGAGCCCACTGCACACTTGGACCCAGATACCAGCGCAACAATTCACGCCCTACTGGCCAGATTGAGTGTTGGTAAAACGCTGATTCTAGTGAGTCACCAATGGCAAGGTTTGGACTGGCTCGATCGCCATCTTGATTTAGATACTTTGCGCACAGTTCAGGAGTCATCGTCATGCTAAAGCCTATTCGTTTACGTAGCTTATTGCGCAGCCGCCAAGCCAGCTGGAATTTAGCCTTACTGCTCGGCGCTTTAACTTTGTTTTCAGCCATTGCTTTGCTGGCTACCTCGGGCTGGTTTATTACTGCATCGGCGATTGCTGGATTGGTGCTCACCAGTTCTTTTACCTTTGACTATTTTCGCCCTGCTGCTTTGATTCGCTTATTTGCGATTGTGCGTACTGCTGGGCGCTATGGTGAGCGCTTAGCCTCACATCACGCAACTTTATCTTTACTCAAAGATTTACGCAGCCAAGTGTTTCGCGCCTTAACTGTGCGCACCACACCGCTCAATCAAAACAGTACCGGTACTGCAGCGACCATGCATCGCTTGGTCGCGGATATTGATCGTCTTGATCGTTTTCCTCTGCAATTTTTAGCGCCTTGGTTATGGGCTTTACTCATAGTGGCGCTGTACCTAGTCTTTGCTTTTTGGTTAGAGTCGACCTTGGCCTTTGCGGCTAGCGCAGGATTATTGAGTGCATTGCTACTGATACCCGCCTTAGGCTTTTGGCGCGGGCGCACATTAGCCCTCAATGATGTGCAAGCGGCTGAGTTACGCCGCGAGCACTTTTTAGAATCCTTGTCACTGCTGACATCCCTGACTTTGTGGCAAAGTTGGCAGTCACAACAGCGTGACACGCTGCAAGCCGATGAGGACTATCAAGAGCAGCACAACCAGCAGCAACAACTGATCAGCCTCTTAGGGCTATTACAGCAATTAGCCCTCGCCATCAGTTTAGGCTCGGTATTGTGGGTCGGCGTACCTTTGGTCGCAGCAGGTACCATCACTGTGCCGTGGTTATTGGCAGCCGCTTTAGCCTTGCTTGGCATTCATGAAGCGCTGGTACCTTTGGCTGGCAGCTTTATTGGTTTAGGTCAAAGCCAAGCGGCGCGTGACCGTATCAATCAACTGATGGAGCTGGAGACACAGGCAAGCGCACCTGGCACCGAGCCGGATAAGCCACGTCCAAGTGGGCCTTGGCAATTACACACTCAAGACCTCAGCGCCCGCATTCCTGGCGCGTTAAATGGCCCGCACAATATTGATATTGATTTGCGCAGCGGCCAAGTACTGATGATTACCGGTGCGTCAGGCATTGGTAAAACCACACTGCTCAAGGTATTAGCCAAGCAACTGCAACACAGCAGCGGCCAGTATCTGATTAATCAGCGCCCTGCTGCACACTGGCAATTGGACGACTGCATAGGTTACTTGCCACAACAATTGGATATCTTTGATCGCAGTTTAGCTGGTAATTTACGCCTTGCTGACCCACAGGCCAGCGATGAACAGCTCTGGCACGTATTAACCGATGTAGCTTTAGCCGATTGGGCGCGCGAACAAAACGGTTTAGATACAGCTTTAGGCGAGTATGGCGCACAGATTTCTGGTGGGCAGGCGCGGCGTGTGGCCTTGGCTCGTCTGTTATTAGCCCAGCGCCCTATTCTATTAGTCGATGAACCCTTTGCCGGTCTTGACCAAGCCAGCAGTGAGCAAGTGTTGCGCGCTTTACGTCAGCGCCAAGCAGAGGGCATTTTGATTATTGTCAGTCACCAAGTCATGGATATTCCAGACGCACAGCATCTGCACTTGTCAACTTAACCGAGCATTAAAACAATCCACTCTGCTCAGGCTCATCATGCACCTGAGCAGAACCTTGTAGAGCAGCTTCTTTAGCCTTGAGTATGCGCACTTTGCGTTGCTGACATAAACGCACCACCTGACGCTTATCAGCAGCGCTGAACGTCAGCCAATACAAACGCTCATCGCGTGAACGAAAACAGCCTTTGCAATAGCCTTTATTATTTGCTTCACATACACCAATACAAGGACTGGGAATTTCAAAAAACTCAAGCTGCTGCATAAAACGCCCTTCATCCTAAAAACACATCAAACCAGTCTCTATATTCAGGTGCTGGTTACTTTTTAAACGACTTTTAGTACAGCTTTATCTAGCTGCTTAAAATCTAAAATACAAGCTAAATATTTTTTTAAAACACTTGATTTTTCGCAAGCGCATACAGGATGCGGCGTTAGGCTGATGCATTAAAAAACCCAGCCAACAGACCGCTTTTGATAGGTTGATATTAACCACCCAATACCCTATATTGCGTCTCGCTCTGCAGAAAAACACTATATAGTGTGTTTTTAAGCGCAAAGCCGCACTACAACAGTACTCGTAATTATTCAACCCCTATTGCATACAAATACCGTAAGGATCTCACTATGACAGACTTTAACGCCATCAAAGTAACCAAGCGCGATGGTCGCCAGGAACCGATCGAATTGGATAAGATTCATCGTGTTCTTGATTGGGCTGCGATGGGGTTAAAGAATGTCTCAGTATCGCAAGTTGAATTAAAATCGCACATTCAGTTTTACAATGGTATCCGCACTAAAGATATCCATGAAACTATTATTAAAGCCGCAGCCGACTTGATCTCTGAAGACACTCCAGACTATCAGTATCTCGCTGCACGCTTAGCGATTTTCCACTTGCGCAAGATTGCTTACGGTGAGTTTGAGCCACCGCACCTCTTTGATCACGTCACCAAGCTGACCAACGAAGAGCGTTACGACAGCCATATTTTACGTGACTACGATAAAGCTGAGTTTGATGAGCTCAACGAATATATCGATCACGGCCGTGATATGACCTTCTCTTACGCTGCAGTGAAGCAGTTGGAAGGCAAGTACTTGGTGCAGAACCGCGTCACTAAAGAAGTCTACGAAAGCCCGCAAATGCTCTATATCTTAATTGGTATGTGCCTCTTTGCTGATTATGAAAAATCCACACGTTTGGATTATGTAAAACGCTTCTATGATGCGATTTCGCTGTTTAAGTTATCCTTGCCGACGCCTATTATGGCCGGTGTACGTACGCCTTCACGTCAGTTCAGCTCCTGCGTACTGATTGAGTGCGGCGACAGCTTGGATTCCATCAGCGCAACCACTTCAGCCATTGTAAAATACGTTTCTTTACGTGCTGGCATTGGTATTAACGCCGGTCGTATTCGTGCTGTGGGCAGCCCGATTCGTGGTGGTGAAGCACAGCACACTGGCTGTATTCCTTTCTTCAAGCTGTTCCAAGCCGCCGTTAAGTCGTGCTCGCAAGGCGGTGTGCGCGGTGGTGCAGCAACGCTGTTCTACCCAATGTGGCACTTGGAAGTTGAATCCCTGCTGGTGCTGAAAAACAACCGTGGTGTTGAAGAAAACCGTGTGCGTCACATGGACTACGGTGTACAGCTCAATAAACTGATGTACCAGCGCCTAATCCAAGGCAGTAAGATTACCTTATTCTCACCGCACGAAGTACCAGGCTTGTATGAAGCGTTTTTTGCTGACCAAGCAGAATTTGAACGCTTATATGTACAGTACGAGCAAGACGAAAGCATCCGTAAACGCTCGATGCCTGCAGTTGAGCTGTTCTCACTGATGATGCAAGAGCGTGCCAGTACCGGTCGTATCTATATTCAGAACGTTGACCACTGCAACACGCACAGCCCATTTGACCCTGCAGTGGCGCCGATTCGTCAGTCCAACCTGTGCTTGGAAATCGCGCTACCTACCAGCCCACTGGAAAACATCAACGAAGCTGATAAGGAAATTGCTTTATGCACCTTATCTGCCTTTAACCTCGGTGCCATCGATAGCCTCGATGAATTGGAAGAATTAGCAGACTTAGCGGTCCGTGCACTGGATTCACTACTGACTTACCAAGACTACCCGCTGGAAGCAGCGCGCAATGCAACGATGAAGCGTCGCACTCTGGGTGTGGGTGTGATCAACTATGCTTACTACTTAGCTAAAAATGGCTTGAAGTACTCGGACGGTTCAGCCAATGCGCTGACTCACCGTACCTTTGAAGCAATTCAGTACTACCTACTGAAAGCGTCAAACAACCTCTCTAAAGAGTTTGGTCCGTGCACCGCATTTGATGAAACCACTTACGCTAAAGGTATCTTACCCATTGATACCTACAAGAAAGACTTGGATGCTATTTGCACCGAGCCACTGCACCTAGACTGGGAAACACTGCGTGCCGATATAGTTAAACACGGTCTGCGTAACTCTACCTTGTCTTCATTGATGCCATCCGAGACCTCCAGCCAGATCTCCAATGCCACCAATGGTATTGAGCCACCGCGCGGCTTGGTGACTATTAAGCAATCTAAAGACGGCATCTTAAAACAAGTTGTACCAGGTTATGACGAGCTTAAAGATAAATACGAACTGCTCTGGAGCATGCCCAATAACGAAGGTTATTTACACCTCGTTGGCATCATGCAGAAGTTTGTTGACCAAGCCATTTCCGCCAACACCAACTACGATCCACAGCGCTTTGATGGTGGTCGCGTACCGATGCAGCAATTACTCAAAGACTTGCTGACTGCTTATAAGTTCGGTCTAAAAACATTGTATTACCAAAACACGCGTGATGGCGCTGATGATAGCCAGAGCGATATGGAAGATGATTGCGCTGGTGGCGCCTGCAAGATTTAAGGGTGAATGATAATGAAATACAGCACTTTCTCACTTATTGATAACGATCAGCTCAAAGAACCGATGTTTTTTGGGCAGCCCGTTAACGTGGCGCGTTACGACCAACAAAAGTACCCTATTTTTGAGAAGTTGATTGAAAAACAACTGTCGTTTTTCTGGCGTCCTGAAGAAGTGGATGTGTCTCAAGATCGTACTGATTACCGCAATCTGCCCGATCATGAAAAGCATATTTTCATCAGTAATTTGAAGTATCAAACGCTGCTGGACTCCATTCAAGGCCGCAGCCCGAACGTTGCATTTTTGCCCTTGGTGTCGATCCCAGAGTTAGAGACTTGGATTGAGACTTGGTCATTCTCTGAGACCATTCACTCGCGTTCTTATACGCATATTATTCGTAATATTGTGAATGATCCGGCGGTGGTGTTTGACGATATCATGCGTAACCAGCACATCATTGAGCGTGCCGGTGATATCTC
>JAAZCO010000125.1 GCA_012513235.1 Gammaproteobacteria bacterium | reverse complement strand
TGCAAGGTCCTCAAGAAACCGTGTTCTTCGACGTATAAAGGATAGTCTAATGGCCAAGTTTGTATCTCTAAAAGACGCGATTGCCGAGTACCTGCATGATGGTGATGTGGTGGCGATGGAAGGGTTTACCCACCTGATCCCTCACGCAGCTGGGCATGAAGTTATTCGCCAGCAAAAAAAGGACCTGACCCTGATTCGTATGACGCCTGACTTAGTCTACGATCAGCTGATTGGTAGTGGTTGCGCTAAAAAAGTGGTGTTTTCATGGGGTGGTAACCCAGGAGTGGGTTCATTGCGTCGCCTGCGTGATTCTTATGAAAACGGCTGGCCGCACAAAATTGAAATCGAAGAACACAGTCACGCAGCCATGGCCAGCGCCTATGAAGCCGGCGCGGCGGGTTTACCTTGCGCTATTTTCCGTGGCTACTTGGGTGCTGAATTAGCCGAAGTGAATCCCAACATTCGCTCTATTAAATGCCCGTTCACCAGCGAACAGTTGGCCGCTGTGCCTGCGATTCGCCCAGATGTGACGATTATTCACGCACAAAAAGCCAACAAAAACGGTGATGTGTTAGTGGAAGGCATTATTGGTGTGCAAAAAGAAGCCGCCTTAGCCGCTAAGCGTGTGATTGTGACCGTAGAAGAAGTAGTAGATAACTTCGATGACGTGCACACCAATGCGTGCATCTTGCCCGCCTGGACCATCACCGCCATTGCGACGGTACCCGGTGGTTCGCACCCGTCTTACGCGCTGGGTTATTACCCGCGTGACAATGCGTTCTACAAAAACTGGGACGCGATTGCGGCTGACCGCGATGCCTTCACCGCTTGGATCAAAGCCAACGTACTTGAAGTCGGTCCAGAAGTATTTGCACAAAAAGTTAAATGGCTGGAGAAATAACATGAGCTATACCCCAACTGAAATTATGACAGTGGTTGCTTCGCGCGCTGTACGTAATGATGACGTTTGCTTTGTTGGTATAGGCATGCCCTCTGCCGCATGTAATCTTGCACGCCTGACCCATGCTCCGGGTGTTACTTTGATTTATGAATCAGGCACGATCGGTACCAAGCCTGATGTACTACCGCTGTCGATTGGTGATGGCGAGTTGTGCGAAACTGCAGTGACCACCGTATCAGTACCAGAAATGTTCCGTTACTGGCTGCAGGGTGGTCGTATTTCTGTGGGCTTTTTGGGCGCAGCGCAACTGGATAAGTTTGGCAATATCAATACCACAGTGGTGGGTGATTATGACAACCCTAAGGTGCGCTTACCCGGCGGTGGCGGTGCTCCGGAAATCGCTACTTCGTGCGGCGAAATCTTCTTGGTGATGAAGCAATCTAAGCGTGGTTTTGTTGAAAAAGTCGACTTTATTACCTCTCTTGGCCATGGCAAAACCGGTAAAGAGCGGGAAGAACTGGGCATCAAAACCAAAGGCCCCAGCAAGCTGATTACCGACCTGTGCGTGATGGAAACTGATCCTGACACTAAAGAGTTTATCGTGACCTCGATTCACCCAGGTGTGACTCGTGAGCAGATTCAAGATAATACCGGCTGGACTGTGACCTATGCATCAACAGTCACACAAACCAGTGTACCCACTGAACTTGAACTATCGGTGCTACGTGATCTTAACGAGCGCACTGAGCGCACCCACGCAGGCGAATGAGGAATACTATGAGCAACGCTTATATTTGTGACTATGTTCGTACTCCGATTGGTCGTTACGCTGGTTCTTTGTCATCAGTGCGTGCGGATGATTTGGGCGCAGTCCCGCTCAAAGCTTTACTGGAACGCAACCCAGGCTTAGACCCAGCTGCGATTGATGATGTAATTTTTGGCTGCGCCAACCAAGCGGGTGAAGACAACCGTAACGTGGCACGCATGTCGCTCTTGCTGGCGGGCTACCCTGTTAGCGTGACCGGCACCACCATCAACCGCCTGTGTGGTTCGAGTATGGATGCGATTATCACTGCGGCGCGTGCGATTAAAGCAGGCGAAGCACAAGTGATTATTGCCGGTGGCACGGAAAGCATGAGTCGCGCCCCCTTTGTGATGCCCAAAGCTACAGCAGCCTTTACTCGCAGCAATGAGGTATACGACACCACCATTGGCTGGCGTTTTGTGAACCCGCAAATGGCCGCGCTATATGGCGTAGAATCCATGCCAGAAACCGGTGAAAACGTTGCACTGGATTTTAATATCAGCCGTGCCGATCAAGATGCTTTTGCCTTACGCTCACAACTGCGTGCGCAGCAGGCTCAAGCGGCGGGCGTCTTTGCTGAAGAAATTGTTCCTGTGACTATTCCTCAGCGTCGCGGTGATGCTGTGCTGGTCGATACCGATGAGCACCCACGAGCGGGCTCAACCATCGAAGCGCTGACCAAGCTCAAAGCCTTGGACGGCAAAGGCTCAGTCACAGCCGGTAACGCATCAGGGGTGAATGACGGCTCGGCGGCACTGATTATTGCTTCAGCAGAAGCAGTGAAAAAGTACGGTTTGCGCCCTATCGCTAAGATTTTGGGTGGTGCCACTGCAGGTTTAGAGCCGCGTATTATGGGCTTTGGTCCTGCGCCTGCCTGCAAAAAACTCTGTGCGCGTCTAGGTATGAGCATTGAGCAGTTTGATGTGATTGAGCTTAACGAAGCTTTTGCCTCACAAGCATTAGCCAGCCTGCGTGATTTAGGTCTAGCCGACGATGCAGAACACGTGAACCCCAATGGTGGTGCGATTGCTTTAGGTCACCCGCTGGGTGCATCCGGCGCACGCATTGCCGGTACTGCTGCACTGGAGCTCAAGCGTCGTGGCAAGCGTTATGCTTTAGCCAGCATGTGCATTGGCGTGGGACAAGGTATTGCGATTGCATTGGAAGCGGTTGATACAGTGGACTGACTACTGAGTGTGCACGACACGCAACTACTACCCTCACCTTTTTCATCGTTACGAGCTGGATCAACCCGCTGCAATGGTGAAAAAGGTGTTGTTGTTTAAGCTTTAATTTAATGTCTAGTGACTGCGAGGACGCTATGTTGACGATTTCTCCCTTTGATTCAGCCCTGTACAGCACCCTGTTATCTGATCAAGAGGCAGGCCGTTATCTGGGTGATGACGCGCAAATTCGCGCCATGTTGCAGGTTGAAGCGCAGCTGGCCCTCGCCCAAGCCGAGAATGGTTTAATCCCTGCAGATGCCGCCCAAGCCATTGCTCAGGCCGCCGCCACTGTGCAGATAACCGCCACGTCTTTAGCCGCCGATACCGGCACGGCAGGTGTACCGGTTCCTGCGCTGGTGCAGGCATTAAAACATGCACTCCCCAAAGAATATGCTCGCTGGGTGCACTTTGGTGCTACCAGCCAAGATATTGTCGATACCGCTTTAGTACTCAATTGCCGTGAACTACTCACGCTTTATACCACCCGCTTAAACCAAGTGATTGGGCAGCTTGTGGAATTGGCTAGCGCACACCGCAACACCCTAACCGCAGGACGTACGCGTACCCAGCAAGCAGTGCCGATGTGTTTTGGCTTAAAAGTTGCCAATTGGCTGGCGCCTTTATTACGCCAGCAACAACGCCTAACAGAGCTCAAACCGCGCTTACTGAAGCTGCAATTAGCTGGTGCGGTGGGTACTTTATCCGCCATGCAAGATCACGCTGTAGCTATTACTGCAGCTCTAGCGCAGCGTCTTGATTTAGCTGTGGGCCAAAACTGGCACACGCAACGCGACAGCATTGTGGAACTGGCCAATTGGTTGGCGATGACCACAGGGCTGCTGGGTAAAATGGGCCAAGATTGGTTGCTGCTGGGGCAAACAGAAGTGGGTGAAGTGACCTTTACCAATGGTGGCGGCTCATCTACCATGCCGCAAAAATGCAATCCGGTCAGTGCCGAACTGTTAGTCACGCTCGCCCGTCATAATGCTGGGCAAGTTGGGCAAATGCACCAAGCCATGCTGCATGAGCATGAGCGCAGTGGTAGTGCTTGGACATTAGAGTGGTTGGTGTTACCTAGCATGCTGATGGCTACTGCTGTAGCACTGCATCACAGCAGCGATGCGCTGGCTCACTTCCAAGTTAATACCGAAAAAATGCAAGCCAATCTTGGCTTATATAATGGAGTGATTTATGCCGAAGCCGCGACTTTCGCTTTGGCGGACAGTATGCCGCGCGATCAAGCCAGTGCCTTAGTGAAAGATGCGTGTTTACAAGCACTCAGTGGTGAGCGCCACTTACTCGAATTGATTCACGAACACAGCGGGATTGAACTGAATTTGGCCCAACTGCAACAACGCCTCTTGGCCGGTGGTGCCACACAAAACTGGCTGGATGATATCTTACTCGCCGCCCGTACAGCCTAAGACTTTAGCGCTGAAACCCAACTAATGCAGTACCCGGTTTCAGCAGGCCTCACCCACACACAACTGCACCCACTTGAACTCACTCAACACGCTCAGCTCTAAGCTGAGCAAAGAGCCTGACATGTTAGCTATTGTTTCAATCACTACACCTATTTTTTTACTGATTGCTCTGGGTTATCTCGCTGTGCGCTGGCGAATTTTGCCTTATGAGGCCATTCCGGGTTTGGGGCGATTTGTGCTGTACTTCGCCATGCCGGGCTTGATTCTACATACCTTGAGTTCCATGGAATTTGATCAGGTGCTCGACTTTAGCTTTATTTTTGCCTATGGCTTGGGCTCATTACTCATGCTGGGTTTAGGCTTACTGATCAGCCTGAAAGTGTTTAAAAACGAGCCCGTACTTGCATCGCTCAAGGCCATGGGCGTGTCGATGTCCAATACGCCCTACTTTGGTTTTCCAGTGCTGCTGCAAGTGGTCGGTGGCACTGCAGCGCAAGCCTTTTCCATGGCCTTGTTGGTCGAAACCATCTTAATTATTCCGCTGTGCATCGCCTTACTGGAATACAACTCCTCGCGCGGTACGGGGACCTCATTGGGCCGTGTCTTAATTGACCTGCACAAACGTATGCTGAGCAACCCGCTACTCATTGCTATTATCGCGGGTATGCTCATTTCTGCTTTGGATGTCTCGCTACCTGATCCCATCAATATCACTTTAGAGATGCTTGGTCGCTCATCGGCAACCATTGCACTATTTATGATTGGTGCTTCTTTGGTTGACAGCCCCATGCGCGGCAAGCTTGGTGGCATCGCCCCGATGCTGCTTGGCAAACTGATCGCCCACC
The DNA here is from genome assembly GCA_012513235.1 of Gammaproteobacteria bacterium. GTDB lineage: Bacteria > Pseudomonadota > Gammaproteobacteria > Pseudomonadales > Pseudomonadaceae > Denitrificimonas. Next base: position 2,824 of record JAAZCO010000125.1, on the reverse strand, counting down.
CACTGATGGTGGCACTCTTGATTTGGCTGCTCCCTCCCTTCAATCCTGATTTACAGCTGGCTGCAGTGCTGTTAGCCGCTATGCCCATGATGAGTATTTACCCTATTTTCGGTAGTCAATATGGCTATCGAAACTTTGCAACTAGCACTTTAATGCTGGCAACCATTTGCGCGTTTTTTACCATTTCAGCTATTTTGATATTTATACAGGCATGATTTCACCCTATGACTTATAGCTATACTCATATCGAAAACGATATAGCTTAGACCTGACTATTCATTATGACTCTGAAGTCGCTTGTTCTATATTTATGACCTAAGCCCATGAAAGCTATCGCTTCTCATTAGGTCACCCATTAGCTAGTACATAGACTGACAATTATAAGAATACTCAGGAGAAACACATGAACCCTAAGACAATGCCTGCAACCCTATTGAAAAAAAGCAGCCTAGCCTTAGCCTGCACCTGCGCGGTGCTCGCTGCCAGCGTACTGGTCAGCCCAACTGCACTGGCTGTCAATGGTCACTATGTACCTGGCATTGAAGGTATGGGCGGCCCGTCTTTACCCCCTCCGGGTAATTACTACCGTGGTTATTTGGTGCATTACGATATTGATAAGCTCACCACTGATAAAGGCAAGTCAGTACCGGGTAGCAACAAGGGCAAAGTCACAGCGCTAGCGCATCGTTTTATTCGTGTGACCGAGAAGAAGTTTTTAGGCGCTGATTATGCCTTTGAAGCCATTGTGCCGATGCAGCACACTTCGCTGGATTTTAAAGCCGCGGGCGTGGACAGCTCTAAATCAGGCGTGGGCGATATTTTTCTAGGCCCAGTGATTCTGGGTTGGCACGGACAACAATGGGATAGCGTATTTGCTGCAGGCATGTGGTTTGATACCGGCAGCACCTCAAAACCTGCATCACCGGGTTTAGGCTACAAGAGTTTGATGTTCACCTTAGGCGGCACTTACTATCTCGACGCACCTAAAAGCTGGTCGTTGTCTGCCCTATCCCGTTACGAAATTAACGGCAATAAAAAAGGCCTCGATCAAGGCGATAGTTTTTTAGTTGAGTGGGCTGCGGGCAAGCGTTTGGATAACGGTATTGAGTTGGGTGTAATTGGTTACGACGGCTGGCAACTCGAAAACAACCAAACGCAAAGCAATGCAAAAATAGAAAAGCACGCTGTGGGCGTTGAGACTGGTTATTTCTGGGGCAACTTAGGCTTTGGCATGAAAGCCGCTTACCTCAACGAGTACAAAACCAAAAACAGCACTGAAGGTGACATCTTCCGTCTGCAATTTACTAAAGCATTTTAATGCATCCTCAGCTGGGCCGGTCAGCACCTGCCCAGCTTCAGTGCTGATATTCCCATGCTTACTCCTGCCCATCACCCAACTGACTGATCCCCGCCTGCCTAAATGCATTGGGTGTGGAGCCGGTTAAACGCTTAAAAAAACGTGAAAAATACGCCTGCTCACTAAAGCCCAAGCGGTCTGAAATATTAGCGACAGTCATCACCGTATATAACAAACTACGTTTGGCCTCCAGCAATAAACGCTGATGAATAACTTGCAGCGCTGTTTGCTGGCACATTTCATGGCAAATGGCATTTAAACGCACCCCAGAAACGCCCAACAGGTGCGCATACTGTTGCACCGACCATTGTTCGTGGTAATGCATTTCCACTAAATTGGCAAAGCGCGAAAAATACATATGTCCCTTACTACGAAAATCAGCCGTGCTGCTTTGCTCAGTATTACGCCGCTGTAACCAGGTCAATAAAATCGTCACCCAGGATTCCAGCGCGAGTTCGCGTGCAGGGTGCGCGCTGTTAAACTCTTGCGCTAACGAGTCGAACAAATAGTCCAAAAACGGTCGATCACGCCCTACATCTAAATTGACTGCTACGGCATTTGAGACTAATGAATTATTGATTCTTTTCTCAAAGCTTGAAACCACTGGCGAAGCAATCGTAAGTACGCAACCGCGCACATCACTGGAAAACCGAAAACCATGCACACACAAAGGTGTGACCCACTGCAACACTCCGTCATTGTAAGTGCTCACTTCCCCTTCAATATTGAGCTCTACATGCCCTTGTTGTACATAAAACAACTGATATAAATCGCTGTGTCGATGCGGCTTAATCTCCCAGCCATGCAAACTACTGCGTGAAGCGATGGACTCATAATGCAATAAGTCGGGTGTGCGCCAATGCGATTTTTCACCATAAAGCTTAAAAATAGGTATTTCAGCCACGGGGATTATCCTCAATAACGCAAGCTTATGAAAAGTCCAATTATAACTCGCTTTAATCCATGTTTGTTCTCTTGAATCTAATGAAAAATACAAGGCAGTAAAAACATCATATGACAAAGATATGTCATGGAGAAAAACATGAAAACCAAAATTGCCATTGTGGGTGCAGGTCCTTCCGGACTTTTATTAGGCCAGCTTTTACACAAAGCAGGCATTGACAACATTATTATTGAGCGCCAAACACCTGAGTATATTCTTGGCCGTATCCGTGCCGGTGTCTTGGAGCAAGGCACCGCTGACTTACTGCGTGAAGCAGGTGTCAGCGAGCGCATGGAAAAAGAAGGTTTAATCCATGACGGATTTGAGCTGGCCATTGGTGGCCGCCTTGAACACATCGACTTAAAAGAGCTCACTGGTGGTAAGACCGTCGTTGTTTACGGACAAACCGAGGTCACCCGTGACTTGATGAATGCGCGCAAGGCTTGCGGCGCACAAACCATCTATCAAGCTGACAACGTCGCTATTCATGATATGAAAAGTGCTGCGCCCTATATTACCTATGA
>JAAZCO010000124.1 GCA_012513235.1 Gammaproteobacteria bacterium | reverse complement strand
AATTCCCATTAGGATTAGGGTTAGCATAGCTGTTACATTAATTTGTGACCAACAATTCCGCTATTTAACCCGTCATGGAGCTTATTGCAATGTCTAAACCCTTACGCGTCGTGGTCGTTGGCTGCGGTGATATTGGTAGCCGAGTGGCCGTTTTGCTGCAGCAACAGGGCCATATGGTGCATGGTTTACGTCGTAATACTGCTGCTTTACCTGCTGGTGTTTTGCCCATTGCTGCCGACCTAAATCAGCCAGACTGTCCTGCGGATTGGCCACGTGAGCCGATTGATTATGTGGTGTATGCCATGGCCGCGCAGAGCATGACGCCTGAAGGTTATCAGCAATCCTATGTGCAAGGTCAGCAGCATATGTACAGCTGGTTGGCGCAACATCAGCAGCAGCCTCGGCGCGTGGTGTTTGTCTCCAGCACAGGCGTGTATGGGCAGAGTGATGACAGTTGGATTGATGAAGACTCAGCCACTGAGCCACCGCGTTGGTCAGGGCAAATTATGCTGGAGGCCGAGCAGTGCGCCATGCACAGCGGCTATCGGGCTACCGCTGTGCGTTTAAGCGGTATCTATGGGCCGGGACGTAATATGCTGATTGAGCGCGTGCGCAGTGGTTATCATGCGCCGCATTTACACAGCTTTACCAATCGTATTCATGCCGATGATGCCGCAGCGTTAATTGCTCAGGTGGTTGAGGCGGATGCGCGAGGGCAGGCGGTTGCTTCGGTGTATATCGGTGTCGATGATGCGCCTGTTGAGCAAGCTGAAGTGGTGGCTTGGTTGCAAGAGCAATTGCAGGTACAGAGTGTTGCAGGCTTAGTGCTGCAGCCGCGTTCTGGCAGTAAACGTTGTAGTAATGCGCGAGCGCGTGCTTTAGGTTGGCAGCCGCAGTATAAGGATTATCGTGAAGGCTATGCAGTGCAGTTGGCGAGTTTATAAAACTCAACTGCACCGCGCTGTGCTGCTTAACCTAAATAGAGCACGGCATCCATTTCTACACAGGCATTGCGTGGTAATGCAGCAACACCCACTGCAGCGCGTGCTGGATAAGGCGCGCTAAAGTAACGGCCCATCACTTCATTGAGTGCGGCAAAGTTACTTAAATCAGTTAAGAAAATATTCAGCTTGACGATGTCATTGAGTGAACCACCCGCAGCTTCAGCCACAGCTTTTAAGTTCTCAAAGACTTGGATGGTTTGCTGCTCAAAGCCTTCAACCATATCCATAGTGACTGGGTTGAGAGGAATTTGGCCAGACAGGTACACAGTGTTTTCCACGCGCACCGCTTGTGAATAGGTGCCAATAGCTGCTGGGGCGTGTTCAGTGCTGATAATGGTTTTGCTCATAAGGTTCTCCGTTATTTAGACAACCCGCACGCCAGAACTACAACAGACAGCCCAAGGGCGTACGGTAAAAAGTAGTTAGGCGCGCATGCGGGTAATACGAGAGACACCCGGCAGGGCTCGCAGCTTGCGAATAATGCGTGCTAGATGCACGCGATCAGTCACGCTAATGCCCAGCTGAATCACGCTGATGCGGCCATCACGCTCATCGACATTAATCTTATCGATATTGGCATCGGCTTCGCTGATAGTGCCAGCGAGCAAGGCGATTAAGCCGCGTTGATGTGCCAGCTCAATGCGCAGTTCGACGTTGAACTCGCTATCAATATCTTTGGCCCAGGTCAGTGGTACGCACTTTTCTGGATTGTTGCGGAATTCACTGATGTTTTTGCAACTGTCACGGTGTACGACCATGCCTTTACCCGCCGAGAGGTGACCGACAATTAAGTCACCCGGGATCGGTGTACAGCAACGAGCATAGTTGAGGACTAAACCTTCAGTACCACGAATCACTAATGGACCATCGGCTGCGAGCGGGTTGGCATCAGAGTCTTCGGTGGACAATAAACGTCGTGCCACCACGTGTGCAGTGCGATTGCCTAGACCAATATCTTCCAGTAGATCATCACTTTCTTCTTGATGGTATTCCTTGAGCAGCACTTGCAGGCGCGGCATAGAAATATCTTCAAAGCGTGCGCCAAGATTATCTAAAGCCTTGCTGAGTAAGCGTTTACCTAAACTGACTGACTCCTCGCGTTGCTGTTGTTTTAGGGCGTGGCGAATATGGGTACGCGCTTTACCGGTGACGACAAAATTCAGCCAGTTGGGGTTCGGCTGCGTATTGGGTGCGGTAATGATTTCAACAGTGGCGCCACTTTCCAGTGCTTGCGATAGCGGTGCCAGGCGGCGATTAACACGGCAGGCGATGCAGGTATTGCCCACATCAGTGTGCACAGCGTAAGCAAAGTCGACTGGCGTTGAGCCTTTGGGCAGCTCCATGATGCGGCCTTTGGGCGTGAACACATAGACTTCATCAGGGAATAAATCGATTTTAACGTTTTCAATAAACTCTAAGGAGTTGCCGGCATTTTGCTGCAGCTCCAATAAGCCTTTCACCCATTGGCGTGCGCGGGCATGGTTATTACGACGACCATCACCTTCATCAGTTTTATACAGCCAATGTGCCGCAATACCGTTATTCGCCAGCTCTTCCATTTCGCGGGTGCGGATTTGAATTTCAATCGGCACGCCATGCATGCCAAACAAAGTAGTGTGCAGCGATTGGTAACCGTTGGCTTTAGGAATAGCGATGTAATCTTTAAAGCGCCCAGGGAAGGGTTTGTACAAATTATGTACAGCACCTAGTACGCGGTAACAGGTATCCACTTTATCAACGATAATGCGAAACGCGTAGACATCCATAATCTCAGCAAAGGCTTTACGCTTGCCGCGCATTTTTTGATAAATGCTATACAGATGTTTTTCGCGACCGCTGACTTCGCCAGGCAAGCCTTCACGCTCTAAGCAGTGCGCAATGGACTCTTGGATTTTGTTAACGATTTCTTTGCGGTTGCCACGTGATTTTTTTACAGCTGAGTGAATACGCTCGGCACGCATCGGGTGCATGGCTTTAAAGCCGAGGTCTTCAAACTCAGCATAGATGCGGTTCATGCCTAAGCGATTGGCAATGGGAGCATAAATCTCGAGAGTTTCTTTGGCAATGCGGCGGCGTTTTTCTGGGTTTAACGCGCCGAGTGTGCGCATATTGTGCAAACGGTCAGCAAGTTTAACCAAGATCACGCGAATATCGCGAGCCATGGCCATAGCCATTTTCTGAAAGTTTTCTGCTTGAGCTTCGGCTTTGGTACCGAATTTCATTTGCGTCAGCTTAGTCACGCCATCCACGAGTTCTGCAACACTGTCGCCAAATTGCGCAACAATGGCTTCTTTAGGGATGCCGGTATCTTCAATCACATCATGCAGCATGGCTGCCATCAAGCTTTGATGGTCCATATGCATATCAGCCAAAATAGTCGCTACAGCCAACGGGTGAGTCACATAATGCTCACCACTGCTGCGTAACTGACCGTCGTGCGCTTGCTCAGCATAATAATACGAGCGGCGCACAGCATTGACTTGATCAGTGCTTAAATAAGTTGAGAGTTGCCCAGTTAGGCGATCTAAAGCAGGCATAGCTCACCTCCTGGTAGCAATACATTCTTATTTATACAAATAACCAACAGCACTCAGATGAGCGAAATCAGTTGTCGTCAAATGCCGCAAATAAAGGCTCTTCAGCGCTGATAGCTTCTTCAGCAGCAATCATTGCATCGTCCACTAGACCTGCAGCAATTTCGCGCAGAGCTAAAACGGTTGGTTTATCATTTTCAACCGGTACTTTTGGTTCTTTACCGCCCGTCGCTAATTGACGTGAACGCTTAGTGGCCAACATAACTAGTGCAAAACGGTTTTCAACGTTTTCTAGGCAATCTTCAACAGTAACGCGAGCCATAGTATTCCTCACAGAAAAATAGCGGCACCTACAAATGCAGGTGCAAAACAAATACAGTTTAAAAAATAATGTATGACAAAGAAAGCTCATAGCTCACTCAATCATACAGATAGAGCTATCGTAGCAGGTCACAGAGGAGTTGTGTGTGACGTTTTT
>JAAZCO010000123.1 GCA_012513235.1 Gammaproteobacteria bacterium | reverse complement strand
GTCCAAGCTTTGAGTTCAGCCAGTTGCTCAGCTGCAGCCCAAGCCAGTGATAAACCATCAAAGGTACTGGTACCGCGGCCCACTTCATCCATTAATACTAAGCTGTTGGCGCTGGCGTTATGCAAAATATTAGCGGTTTCACTCATCTCCACCATAAAGGTTGAGCGTCCACCGGCCAGGTCATCGCTAGAACCAATACGGGTAAAAATGCGGTCGACCAATGACAGAGTGCACTGCTGGGCAGGGACAAAGCTACCAATATGCGCCAGCAATACAATTAACGCAGTTTGCCGCATATAGGTCGACTTACCACCCATGTTCGGCCCGGTAATAATCAACATGCGCGTATCATTATCCATGCTGACATCGTTGGCGACAAAGGGCGTGGTGAGAACATGCTCAACCACTAAGTGGCGACCTTGTTGAATCTCTAGGCACGGTTGCGCGCTAAATTCTGGGCAGCATAAATTAAGATTGAGTGCACGCTCAGATAGATTGCTGATCACATCCAGTTCTGCCAGCGCAGCAGCACTGGCTTGTAGGGGAGCAATATGTGTAATTAGAATATCCAGCAACTCATCGTAGAGTTGCTTCTCGCGCGCCAAAGCACGGCTTTTTGCTGACAGAGCTTTATCTTCAAAAGCTTTGAGCTCAGGAATAATAAAACGCTCAGCGCCTTTAAGGGTCTGGCGGCGAATATATTCAGGTGGTGCTTGTTCGGCTTGGCGTGTGGGTATCTCAATAAAGTAACCGTGCACGCGATTATAGCCGACTTTTAGGTTGGCCAAGCCTGTACGGGCTTTTTCGCGAGTTTCTAAATCGATTAAGTACTGGCCTGCGGTTTCACTGATGGTCAGCAGTTCATCCAATTCAGCATCGTAACCAAGCTTTAATACACCGCCTTCACGAACCACCGCCGGTGGATTATCGATAATCGCGCGGCTTAGAGTGTCGGATAATTCTGGGTAAACACTGATGGCTGTCGCAAGCTCTTGAATGAGGGCAATATCTAAGCCAGCCAGTACGTCTTGCAAAGCGGGTAGCGCATTGAGCGCATCACGCAAGCGCGCTAAATCTCGTGGCCGTGCACTGCGTAAACTGATGCGCGCTAAAATTCGCTCGATATCGCCGATATCTTTCAGCGCCGGTTGCACGCGTTCAAAGTGATAGTCATTGAGCAGGTAAGCAATCGCATCTTGGCGTGCTTCCAATACCGCTTGCTGTCGCAAAGGGCGATTGAGCCAGCGACTGAGCAAACGGCTACCCATAGAGGTTTGGCAACGATCAATCACCGATTGCAAGGTATTATCACGGCCACCGGAGAGGTTTTTATCCAGCTCAAGGTTACGGCGTGTGGCAGCATCAAGTACGACGGTTTCACTGATGCGCTCATGAAATAGGCTGCGGATATGCGGTAAAGCGGTGCGCTGGGTTTCTTTGGCATAGGTTAATAAGCAACCGGCGGCACCAATGGCTAAAGACAAACCTTCGCAGCCAAAGCCTTTCAGATCTTGCGTAGCAAACTGTTGGCATAAGCCTTTAAGGCCACTGTCGTAATCAAAATCCCAGGGTGCGCGGCGTTGCATGCCACGACGCTTTTCTAGAGCAGCCATCACCGGCCAATCATCTGGGATCAGTAATTCAGCTGGGTTAGCGCGTTCCAATTCCGCGAGCACGTTTTCTTCGCTGCTCAACTCTTGCACACTAAAGCGTCCGCTGCTGATATCCAGCACAGCCAAACCAAATAGATTATCTTTGCCAACTAAGGCTGCTACCAAATTGTCGCGGCGATCATCCATTAAGGCTTCGTCACTGACGGTGCCCGGTGTCAGGATACGCACCACTTGGCGCTCGACGGGGCCTTTTGTGGTGGCGGCTGGATCGCCAGTTTGCTCACAAATCACCACTGATTCGCCCAGACTGACTAAGCGTGCCAGATAGCCTTCAGCCGCATGGAAGGGTATGCCGGCCATGGGAATAATACTGCCACCGGATTGTCCGCGCGAGGTAAGAGTAATATCCAGCAGTTGAGACGCTTTTTTTGCATCGTCATAAAACAGTTCATAAAAATCACCCATGCGATAAAACATTATTTGATTCGGGTGTTGGTTTTTTAACCGCCAATACTGTTGCATCATTGGGGTATGTTTACTTAAATCTTTAACACTCATAATGAACTGACTCAGTAGCGTTGCAAAAAGGCCTAGTCTAGCGGATTGGGCAAAAAATTTATGCAGTGCCATGCTTGGTGGCAGAAAAAGAATCGATTCAGCATACTAAGTGAATGGCAATTGCAGGTGGCAGCACTAATCAGCAGTTCAATGGAGTATGTACAGTGACTGATAAAATGAAGGGTGAACACGCAGGTTTATTAACCGATGACAGTTTGGCCTATGTGCAAGCACAGCAAGCGGGTGAGCAGGCCGATGATCCTCTGGCAGCGATTAAAGCATTGCGTTTAGGGCAGTTGGCGGTGTGTCGGCTGAAGGCAGAAGACGAAATACAGGCGATGCGCGATGAGTTGCATAATTGCGAGGCTGATGAGAAGGCGTCGAAAGAATAGTTGCGATACAGCATTAAGCTAGCATATATGAAAGCCCCTAAGTTAGGCAGCTTAGGGGCTTAAATGCAGTGCTATGGATCGATGCACTGTGACATATCCGGCATGATGCTCGGTCGTTTACGCAGGTTGTCAGTCCAGCGTAGCGAGATCACGCGCACGTTGGGAGCCGCCTAGAGCGCTATGGTCATGTGCTAGCAAGCTGTAGATGCTGGGCAATACAAACAGGGTAAATAATGTACCAATAAACATACCCGCAACCACAACGATACCTATGGCAAAACGACTGCTAGCACCGGCTCCACTGGCGAATAATAATGGGCCAAGGCCCGCCACTGTGGACGCGGTGGTCATTAGTACTGGGCGCATACGAATCACTGCCGCTTTATGCATGGCTTCTCTAGGACTTCTACCTTCTTGTTTTTGAATGTCATTCGCGAAGGACACCATCAGAATGCCATGTTTAGAAATCAGGCCGATCAGCGTCACTAAACCAATTTGAGTATAAATATTCATCGTGGCGTAACCCAACCATAGCGGCAGTAGAGCGCCGCAGATTGCGAGAGGCACGGTGACTAGAATGACTAAAGCGTCACGAAAACTCTCGTACTGAGCAGCCAGTACTAAGAAAATCACGATCAGCGCGAAGCCGAATGAGATAATCAACTGAGATCCTTCTTTAACAAACTGACGACTGTCAGATAGCCAATCAATTGTTGCTCCTGGCGGTAGCGCTTGGCTTTGTAGAAACTCTACGGCTTGGCCCATGGTGACGCCGGGCATCAATACGGCAGATAAGGTGACCGCATTCATTTGGTTAAACTGTGGCAGCACGTTGGCCTGTGGGAGCATCTCAACGTGCACCAATGTGCCCAGCGACACTAACTTGCCCGACTGTGCACGTACGTAAAAGCCTGACAGGTCATCGGGAGTGCGGCGCTGCTCGCGGGGTACTTGCGCGATGACATCGTAGGAGCGATCAAACCAGTTGAAGCGGTTTACGTAGCCTTCACCGACCAGTATGGCGAGGGTATCTGCCACATCGCGCATGTCGACACCCATTTCACCTGCCTTAGCCGCGTCGATGGACAGTTTTGCCTGTGGATTATCAAATGCGAGATTGCTATCAACATAGGCAAATAAACCACTGCCCCAAGCTGCGCCTTTTATGGCCTCCAATGCTTGGAAGAGTTCCGTAAATTCCACTGGCGCGCGCAGCACCATCTGTACGGGTAAGCCATCACTGCCAGCGGGTAAGGGAGTGGGTTGGAAAGCGGTTAAGGATGCACTGGTAATACTGTTGCCACTGGCGTTGAGCATGCCTTCAACTTGAGTGCTGGTGATCTCACGCTCTTCCCAAGGCTTGAGTACAATACCGCTAAAGCCATTGTTCTGTCCGTTGATACCATTGGTTATAAAGCTGTTTTGATAGCCGGGAGTCTGAAAAAATAGATTCTGCAGTGCATGTGAACTGCGTGCCATGTAATCAACGTTGGCATATTGCGGCGCTTTAGTGGTGGCGAATACGTAACCTTGATCTTCACCGGGTGCAAGCTCGCTTTGCACGCCTTGAAAGAGCACAACAATACTGCCCAATACCACAATACAGACCAGTAACACGGCCGCGGGAGCTGATAATGCGTAGTCTAAAAGCCGACCGTAGCGTGCAGATAACGCCTGCATTGTATGTTCAATACGTTTGGCAAAGCGTCCTTCATTCAGTTCAGGAGTCAGCATATAGCTGCTTAACATCGGCGACAATGTTAGGGCAATTACACCCGAGACAGTGACTGAGCAAGCAATGGTGAAGGCGAACTCTTTAAATAGCGCGCCGGTTAGGCCGCCGATTAAACCAATGGGCGCGTAGACAGCGGCAAGAGTGATGGTCATACCAATAATGGGCCAGACAATTTCGCGTGTACCGTAAATGGCTGCATGCACCGGTGACATGCCTTCGGTAATACGTCGGTGAATATTTTCAACCACGACAATGGTGTCATCAACCACAAGACCGATTGCCAGCACCATGGCCAGCAAAGTCAGCAGGTTGAGCGAGAAGCCAAACGCTAACATCAGGGCTGCGGTGCCCACTAATGATAGAGGAATGGTGACCACCGGGATGATCACCGCGCGGAACGAGCCGAGAAATAGGTAAATCACCACGATAACAATAATGACCGCTGCAATCAGCGTGCGGCCGACTTCATCGATTGAAGCATTCACAAAACGTGCGGTATCGAAAACGTTATCGATTTTTATACCTGGTGGTGCGGTTTGCTGTAAATCCGGTATCAGCGCCGTCACGCCGGCGACAATATCCAATGGATTGCCGTTGGGTGTAGGTGAAATGGAGATGGAAACGGCGCGCTTACCATTGCTGTAAAAACTGGTGTCATAGTTTTGTCCGCCCAGCTCAACGGTGGCAATATCGGACAGCCGTACAACACTGTTATCGGCACGCTTAATGATGATATCGCGAAACTCTTGCAGGCTACGTAGATCGGTTGCAGCAGTAATGGGCAGTAGTGTATCGCTACCGCGCAGTGCGCCGGGAGCGGCTTGAACGTTGTTGGAGCGTAGGGTAGCGGCTAATTCTGCTGCTGTTAGATCATGGGCTGCGAGCTTGAGTGGATCAATCCAGAGTCGCATTGCGTAGGTTTGACCACCAAAGATACCTGCCGAAGCAACGCCTGGAACCGATGTGATCAGAGGTTGCACGATCCGAGCGATGTAGTCAGTTATTTCAGGGATGGAGAGGCTGTCACTTGTAAAGGTGAGGTATTGCACGGCGGCAACACCATCAGTAATTTTTTTGATTTCCGGGTCGTATACGCCTTCCGGCAGCTGGTATTTAACTTGTTGGACTTTAGCTAAGATTTCGGTCATTGCACGGTCAGCATTGGCATTAAGGACCAGCTTGGCCTTGATTTCACTACGACCCATGGTGGAAGTTGAGGTGAGATATTCGATACCACTGGCGCTGGCGATCGCTTGGGCGATGGGTGTCGTAATAAACCCTTGTATCACCTCTTGGGAGGCACCGGGGTAGCTGGTCGCAACAATGATGGTGGCGCTTTCCATTTGCGGATATTGGCGAATGGGCAGTGAAAAGAGCGCCGCTAAACCTGTCAGAAAAATTAAGACGCTGACGGTAATAGAGAGAATAGGGCGCTGAATAAATAAGTCGGTGAATTTCATAACGACTTCTCTGCTGGCACTGCTGTGGGTGCAACATCAGCTATGTTATTAATGACCCTAAGCGAACTGCCAGGGCGTACTCGCAACTGTCCTTCTGTTACAACAACATCACCGGCTTGTAGGCCACGTGTGACGGTGACGTTTTCGCCGATACGACGACCTACGCTAATAGGCACAAACTCGGCCTGACCGATGTGCTCTGCTGACAGCTCGCGCACGACTAAAGCAGTATCGCCAGAGGGGGAGGTCATCACAATGGTAGCTGGCGCTAATAAAGTATCAGGCTCAGGTGGCAGTGCGACGATTAAGGATACGAACATACCAGGGTGCAATTGACGTTGGGTGTTTACCACTGTGGCTTGGATTCTAGCGTTGCGTGTATCTTGAGCAACCTGTGGTTCGATAGCGCTGATGGTAGCAGTGATGGCTTCGGCATCTGTCATGTCTGGGTTAAGTGTCACCTGCTGGCCAATTTTGATTTGGGCCAGGGCCTGCTGTGGAATATCAAAATTGATATACAGGGTGTCCAAGTCTGTCAGGGTGACAATGCCATCGCTTGGGTTTAGATATTGTCCCAGGTCGATGCGACGTAAGCCCAGTTCACCTGCAAAGGGTGCGCGGATCTGTTTCTGGCGAATGCGCGCGTTCAACTGTTTGACCAAGGCATGGCGCTGTGAGTATTCGGCTTCGCGTTGCTGGAAAATCTCGCTGGATATAGCACCGCTAGATACCAGTTTGCTAGCGCGCTGTAACTGCTGCTGAGCAAATACAGCATCAGCCTGTGCTGCAGCAAGATCGGCTTGCTCAATGGCGTCATCCAGTTGCACCAACAACGAGCCTGCTGTAACTGCGCGACCTGCTTCAAAGTTGATCTGGGCCACGCGTCCGCCGACTTCCGCGGGTAGCATGACTTGACGAACCGCACGCACTTCACCAAAGGCTTGTAAGGTGACTGGAACTTGCTGGCGCTTGAGGGTTGTGGTCACAACGTCAACGGCTCCACCACCTGCCCATTGGGCTGGAGCAGGCCGACTCTCTCGCCAGAGCCAAAGACTCAGCAGCACAAGGATGATCACAATAGTCGTGATGACAACTGATTTGAATGCAGATGGTTTCTCAGGGGATGATCTGCTTAGTAACGGCTCATTCATTGTGTTGCTCTCCAAGCGAAAGGAACGTCTCTCAGTTTTAGCCCGTGATGCGTATGCAAAAAGGGACCCCGTCGAGAAAGATGTTTTTCTGTTTTGGGGTGCAGTCATACTTATGCGTCAAGCTTACTTGTATATCAACAATATGCTGCAGGGTGAGACCTCCATTTAGCTTAGAGATCAGCGTTGTGTAGTAAGGCTGGTTGAGTTGCGAGGAGATTGCGTATCAGGCGCCTACTTACCTCATCTATGAGCATGATAGATATGAGAGCAGTCGTAAGCATCATTGATCTGGGGGTGGGGGGTTGTGTAAAGCTAAAGTTTATCAGTGCTGAGTATGGGTGGTGCGTTGCGTAAGCTGTAAACTCTGCGGTACCTATATTGCAGGCATAAAAAAGCCCCTAAGTCCGAAGACTTAAGGGCTAAAGAAATTGGTGC
>JAAZCO010000122.1 GCA_012513235.1 Gammaproteobacteria bacterium | reverse complement strand
GGTACTGCTGGTAACGCGTCAAAAATTAAGCCGATTTCTTTAGAAAAAATGTATCAGCGTTACGCCAGTGGCGAGCTGTACAAAAACATCCAGTAAGTTTATCGCGCTAATCAAAACCCGCCTGTTCTAGATAAGAGCAGGCGGGTTTTTTGTTGCCTGGGGATTGTCGAGTGGCGCTATTTTGAGTTGATATGCGCGAGTTTTATGTCGATGGCGTGTACATGCCAGATTTATGTGTCGAAATTATCGTGTTTTATCGACATATAAAATTGTCATGTCGAAATAATTCCGTTTCATCGACATATAAATCGCATATGTCGATGCGGTGTACATATCAGGTTTATATGTCGAAATTATCGCCTTTCATCGACATATTAGATTCTCATGTCGAAATTTAGCTGTTTTATCGACATAATGTTTGCTCTGTTCTCTGTAACCCACTGTTTGAGGATCTAACCCATGAGCTGGCACGCCGATACTCCTTACAATCAGCTACCTTTGCTGCCTCCAATAAATGAGCACATCGAAACCTTAGCTATTTTAAGAGCCTGTATTAAGGCACGTGCTGCGTTAGCTGAGTTAAAGCAAGCAGGTGAGTTGCTGCCCAATCAGGGGTTACTGATTAATTTGCTACCGTTGCTCGAGGCAAAAGACAGTTCCGAGATTGAAAATATCGTTACCACGACCGATAAATTATTTCAGTTCTCAGATGATGAGCACAATGCTGATCCAGCCACCAAAGAAGCTCTGCGCTATCGCACGGCATTACGAGAAGGTTTTACTGATCTTAAGCGACGACCTTTGTGTACCAATACCGCTATTGAAGTCTGTAGTGCACTTAAAGGCTCGCGCATGGAAATTCGTCGCACTTCAGGTACGACTATTGGCAATCAAGACACAGGTGAAACGGTTTATACACCGCCTGTAGGTGAAAGGGCTATTCGTGATCTGTTGAGTAATTGGGAGCAATTTATTCACGCTGAGGATGAGCTTGATCCATTAATTAAAATGGCAATCAGTCATTATCAGTTTGAAGCCATTCACCCGTTTTTCGATGGTAATGGCCGTACAGGTCGTATTCTCAATGTGCTATATCTGATTAATACAGAGTTACTGACCTTACCGATTTTATATCTAAGTCGCTATATCGTGCAAAACAAAGCCGATTACTATCGTTTGCTTAACGAGGTGACCAGCGCAGGGAATTGGGAGGAGTGGATTTTGTATGTGCTCAAAGGTGTTGAGCAAACTTCGCGCTGGACGCATCAGAAAATCATCGCGATTCGTGAGTTGATGGAAAACACCACCGCCTATATTAAGCAAGAATTGCCGAAAATCTATAGTCATGAATTGGTGCAAGTGTTGTTTGAGCAGCCGTACTGCCGCATTTCTAATCTGACCGATAAAAATATTGTGCAGCGGCAAACAGCTTCAAATTATTTAAAGCAGCTGGCAGATATTGGTGTGGTGACTGAAGTGACCACAGGTAAAGAAAAATTATTTGTGCACACCAAACTGATGAGACTGATGGCTCACGATAGCAATCAGATACAGTTATATACTTAATATGTACAGCCACTGCTACAGCTTGCAGTACATCGAGCATATACGTCGAAAAGTCTGCATTTAGTTCGGTGCTGTTTTATGATGGTTGCATTGATTATTAGTGGAGGTGGTTATGCAAGGTCATCCTGAAGTTGTTGCGTGTTTAGTTGCATTATTACGTGGCGAGCTAGCTGCCCGTGATCAGTACTTTATTCACTCACGTTATTACGAAGATTTTGGCTTAACCCAGCTTTACACCCGTATTAATCACGAAATGGAAGAAGAAACTCAGCACGCTGATGATATTTTGCGGCGGATTCTGTTTCTTGAAGGCACGCCTGATATGCGCCCCGATGCATTTACCCCAGGTAAAACCGTGCCTGAAATGCTGCGTACCGATTTAGCCCTCGAGTACAGTGTGCAGAAAAACCTAACCGACGCGATGGCACTGTGTGAAAAGCATAAGGATTATGTCACCCGCGATATGTTGCTCACACAGCTGCGCGATACCGAAGAAGACCATACCTATTGGTTAGAAAAGCAATTGCGCTTGATTGAGATGCTTGGCTTAGAGAATTATTTGCAGTCGCAGATTTAGTTTTTTGTTTTATTGAGCGGGCAGTGTGTGGTTGCTTGTAAACAGACTGCCAGCATCGAACTACTCGATATTGTATTGAGGAGAAGTTGGTTTGCTGCTGAATAATGTGAGTTGTTACCGTGGATAAGTTAGAGAATATTGTTGCCTACTCGCGCGATGGCAAAGGTTTGATGAATGCTGAGCGTCGGCAACTGATTCAGTCGCTGTTTGAACAATATATCCGCATGTTCAGTGCACGTGATAAGCATATCAGCTCATATTTTAGTAAAAACTTTACGGGTTATGCCGGTAGTAGTACTGAGTTAATTATCGGTGAAGCTCAGTTACTCAGTGCAACACAACAAGACTTTGCCCAAGTGCCCGAGCATATTGGCATTGAGATGTTGAGCTTATGCTTACAAGACCTGACTGATGACGTTGTTATCGCTACAGGTTTTTTTCATATTCATTTACCTATACCTGAGCCTTTTCTATCACAAGAAACGGCGCGCTTAGTCTTGGTTTTTCGTTACGAAGAAACGGATTGGAAAATCGTACATGGTGGGCTGTCTATTCCGTATGAGGCGGTGCAGGGCGCTGAAATGTATCCAGTGTCTGCCATTGAATTGCGTAATCGAGAGTTGGAGCAGTTGATTGATATACGCACTTACGAGCTCAAACAGGCCAATAGACTCTTGCAAGTGCGCAGCGAGACTGATGGATTAACGCAGATCAGTAACCGCCGCTATTTCGATTACATGCTGAATAAAGAATGGGATCGAGGGCAGCGTTTTGGCGCAGAGTTGTCAGTTATTATGTTGGATATTGACTACTTTAAAAAATACAATGATTACTATGGCCATTTAGCGGGTGATGCTTGTCTGCAAACATTGGCGCAAGAGTTACAGTCAGCATTGACGCGGGCTGGTGATGTGGTGGCGCGTTATGGTGGCGAAGAGTTTGTGGTTTTGTTGCCCAATACTGATCACCATGCTGCACTCAAAGTTGCAGCCCACTTGCGTACTGCTATTGAGTCATTGGCTATACCGCACCCTCAATCGTCTTTTGGCATTGTGACTGTAAGTTTAGGTGTTGCCAGCTTAATGCCAGTCGCTGAATACCCTCCGGTTGAGTTGGTTAAGTTAGCTGATATTGCTCTTTATCGTGCTAAGTCTGCCGGGCGTAATCGTGTAGAGGTGTATGACTGTCCTGTGCCAGAGATGTTGCTTTAAGGTGGGTTGCTGCGGGCTTGGTAGTTCTTAACGTGGGATTTTATCGTCCCATAGCTTGGTTAAGCATATTATTTACTTCTAGGGTCGCGTCATGTATACCAAAATTATTTCAATATTCTGTGCGGTGATATCGCTTATGGCACTTACATCGTGCGCAAGTTATCAACCAAATTACAGTCATTCACCAGATTCCGGCCCTGTGTATAACTTTGATAATGGCAATGCGGCAGATTTTACGATTATCAAAGATATTGAATATGTGAGTGCAGACTGGCCGCAGGCATTGACGGCAGATTTATATTTACCTAAGCAACGACCCGCAGCAGTACAAGATGTGCCGGTGGTGTTGATGGTGCATGGCGGTGGCTGGTCTGGACGCAGTCGCGCGGATATGAATTCCACCGCTAAAAAATTAACCAAACAAGGCTATGCCGTTTTTAATATCAGTTATCGATTTGCCCCAGAGTTTATTTATCCTGCACACATTCAAGAT
Organism: Gammaproteobacteria bacterium; assembly: GCA_012513235.1. Lineage (GTDB taxonomy): Bacteria > Pseudomonadota > Gammaproteobacteria > Pseudomonadales > Pseudomonadaceae > Denitrificimonas. The sequence goes on along the minus strand of JAAZCO010000122.1, from coordinate 4,146 downwards.
CTACAGTTAGCACTGCTGTGGCTGCAAAACAATGCCATACAGTATCAACTTGATTTAAACCGAGTTAATGCTTGGGGATACTCGTCAGGTGCGCATTTAGTGGCTTTGTTGGCCAGTGCCAAACCTGGAACAGCACAAACACTGGATCTATCACCACCTTTGCCAAAAATTCTGGCAGTTGTGGCTGGGGGGATTCCTGCAGATTTGAGTCAGTACAGTCATAGCCCTATTGTGATTCCATTCTTAGGCGTGAAGCGCGATGATAATCCACAGCTCTATAAAGAGGCTTCACCGATCACGCATATCTCAGCGGATACGCCGCCCATGTTTTTATACCATGGCAAGCTCGATCGCCTAGTCGAGAAAGAACAGTCGATCAATTATTACAATGCTTTGCGCAAAGCTGGCGTGCCGGCTGAGTTATACCTGCATCGACTGTGGGGGCATTTAGCGATGTTTCTCTTTGGCTGGGATGCTGAAAATAAAGGCATCGATTTCCTGAACCACTATAATTATCAGGCGTTAGATCACTCGGCGAAGTCATAGCCATCATCTATCACTTTCATACAATATTTCACCTTGCGTGCATGGTAATGCTCGTTACACTGCTTTTCTATTTCGATGTCTATTCCGACTTCAGAACATAAGGTGCTTACTTGTATGAGTCACACTCCTCCTAACCCCAGCCATCTGAGAGCGCGCTACGGCATGATCTTTGTGGCGATGGCTGCTCTAGTGTCTGTTTTTTTATATGCCGCGGGCCTATTTGGCGGGCATGGTACGACGGCGCAGCAGTTTGTTAACTTGCAGCAGGGCGCAAAACCTCAGTTTAGTTTTCGTCGGGCGCATGCCAAGGGTATGTGTATACAAGGTGATTTTGTTGCCAGCGGATTACTGAGCCCGTACACCACAGCGGAGTTTTTTCAGCAGGGTGAGCAGCCGTTTATTGGTCGTTTTTCCACTGCAGGTGCCAATCCATTAGCGCCTGATTTAGCCGCACCAGTGCGCAGTTTAGCGCTGAGTTTTAGCAGCGAGAGCGGTCAGCGCTGGCGCACGGCGATGAATACGCCTCCGGTGTTAGCAGTGGGTAATCCCGAAGACTTCTTCCAGCAGTTGCTAGCCTTACAGCCGGATCCAGCCACGGGCAAACCCAATTTCGATAAGCTTAAAGCCTTTTTTGCCGCCCACTCAGAAAGCGTGCAGTTTAATCAGTGGAAGCAAAGCTATGTACCCAGCACCAGTTTTGCCACTGAGCAATATCACAGTACTAATGCGTTTTATCTGCTGAATAAGCAAGGCCAGCGCCAAGCAGTGCGCTGGGCTGCGGTGCCACAGGCCGATGCGCAAGCGATGCCCAGTGATATTAGCAATAGCGACCCTGATGCATTGCAGTTGGATCTGGCAGAGCGCTTGCAAACGGAGCCAGTGCGTTTTGATTTAATGGTGACCTTGGCTGATGCCAGCGATGATGAAACCAACCCCACTGTAGCCTGGCCTGCTGAGCGCACCACGATCAATGCCGGTACTGTGGTGATTCGTAGCGTAGAAGAGCAAAAGGGTGGGGCCTGTGACGGCATTAACTTTGATCCACTGGTATTGCCAGCGGGTATGCAAGCGACGGCTGACCCTATCCTCAATGCGCGCGGTGCGGCTTATGCTGAATCCTATCGTCGTCGTGCCCGTGAAATTTTTATTGAGTCGCAAACTGCTGGAGCACAACAATGAGTCAAGATAAATCCTTTCCAACCAGCGCTAAAGTGCTGCATTGGCTCAGTGCGTTATTGATTCTGTGCATGCTGTTTATCGGCGTGACTATGATTCAAAGCTTAGCTACTTGGCAAAATACTGCGCTGCAATTGCACCAGTCGGTGGGCGTGTTGGTATTCATCTTGGTGGTGCTGCGTTTGCTCAATCGGCTGCGTATTCAAGCCCCAGCTTTGCCCAGCGATATCACTGGCATCCAGCACTTTGCAGCTAAGTCCACGCAAGTGTTGATGTATGTATTGATGCTGGCGCTACCGATTTCCGGTGTGCTGATGCGCAACTCAGCAGGTTTACCTGTGAGCTTCTTTGGAGCCTTTGATCTGCCGTTATGGGTCAGTGAAAGCATGGCCTCTTATGGTTTATACCGTGAAGCGCATGGCATTATGGCGTGGTCGTTATTTGGCGTGATTGTGTTGCATATCAGCGCGGCATTGCAGCATGGTTTGATTCGTCAAGACGGTGTCTTAGCGTCGATGTTGTTGAGCTTTCGTTCACGTAAATAAGATGGTTATAAGTCAAAACTCTTGATATGTGTAAATCCTAGTCTGCGCGGCAGCCGCTTAAGAAAATAGTCACCACCAAATCGACCCATTGCTTGCGCTCTGCTAGATCAAAGTGATGCAAACCTAAACTGGCTTGCCGTAGCGGTTCCAGCACTACAGACGCAAGAAATAATTGCGAGAGTAGAGCAAGGTCGTGGGCTTTAAGGTGGCCAGCGGCCTGTTCTTCGGCCAGTACAGCTTCTAATAAGGCGCGTCCGGCAAAAGCAGATTTTTGATCACTTAAGCGCACCAATTCTGGAAAACGCTCTGCTTCAGCAGTGATGATGCTGTACATGCGCAATATTTTTACATCCAGTAAGGCATCGAGCATCTGCAAGGCTAAGTCGGTCAAACGCTCTTGCAGGCTGCCGGCCGCTAATACTATGGGTGAGAAGTGCGTGCGCAGTACTCTATTACTCACGGCAATAAACAATTCCTCTTTGCTATTAAAGCGTGCATACACAGTAGCTTTTGAGGTGTGAGCTTGCTTGGCAATGGTCTCGATACCCGTAGCACTGAAGCCGTTGGTTAAAAATAAATTTTCAGCGGCATCCAAAATACTGGCGTGTAAATCAGCAGCTTGTTTAAGCGAGGGGCGGCCACCTCTACGAGGTTCAGCGGCAACAGTAGAAGGCTTCTTAGTCATGGTTAAAGTATCTTATGAATTTTAATTTAAACTATACGTTGCGTTTAGTTTAAATTAAGGTAAATATTATTGCAGATTATTTTAGCAACGCTGCTGTATGTGCTACGTCACAATTATAAAAAGCCCTTGGAGGGGATCATTTTTGAACACGACATTTAATCCTAAATCAGCGCAATGGCTCTCAGCAGTTGAGGGCGCAGAAACAGTCAGTGACGTTGAGGCAATCCAGTGGGACGACCAAGCTGATTTTGTAGTGGTGGGTTACGGCGGCGCGGGTATGGCTGCCGCGTTGGAGGCGGTAGAAGGCGGTCTCGATGTTTTAGCCATCGACCTATTCGAAGGTGGTGGTTCCACAGCTATGAACGGCGGTGTGGTGTATGCCGGTGGCGGTACAGCGATTCAACAAGAAGCGGGAGTCGTGGATGATGTTGAGGAAATGTACAAATACCTCAAATTAGAAACTCAAGGTGTGATTAAAGACGCCACGTTGCGCCGTTTTTGCGAGCAAAGCCCAGGTATGATTGATTGGTTAACGGGCCATGGCGTGCGCTTTGATAGCGCATTGTTTAAAGCAAAAACCTCGTATCCACCGCAAGGCTATTTTCTTTACCATGCTGACAGCTCGCTCGCACCTTACCATTCTAGTATTGCCAAACCTGCGGCCCGCGGGCATAAAGCTTGGTGTGCACCGACGAGTGCCGCGATTGGTTTTGGCAAGCATTTAACGGATCCGTTGCGCAAAAGTGCCTCGCGCCGCGGTGTGCGTTTTATGGCGCAAACCGAAGCTCGCAAACTGATTATTGATCACAGTGGTGCAGTGGTGGGCATCAGTGTGGTGCAAATGCCACCGGGCCCGGATGCGGAAGAATGCCGCCGTTTAATGGCACTGGCGACCAAATGGCAGATGATGCTGCCCAGTAGTTTCCCCGGCTTTAATATCACCAATGGCATTGCCGAACGCTATTGGAAGCGCGCTAATGTCTTGAAGTCGATGCACAGCATTGCTCGTCGTATTCGTGCGCGCCAAGGCGTGTGTTTAAGTACCGGTGGTTTTATTCAAAATCGACCGATGGTGCAGCATTACGCACCGGGTTACAGCGCCAGTATGGCCATGGGCTCACCCGGTGATAATGGCAGTGGTATTCGTTTGGGACAAACGGTGGGCGGTGCTGTGGATCGACTGGAGCGTATCAG
>JAAZCO010000016.1 GCA_012513235.1 Gammaproteobacteria bacterium | reverse complement strand
AGCGTGAAGGTTACTTCTGCTTGGACAGTGTAGATAGTAAGCCCGACGCATTAGTATTTAACCGCACCGTCACCTTACGTGACTCATGGGGTAAAGCATGACTGTAACGATTTATAACACGCTGACCAAGCAAAAAGAGCCACTCAAACCGCTCGAAGGCAAGCATGTGCGCATGTATGTCTGCGGTATGACAGTGTATGACTTTTGCCATATCGGCCATGCCCGCGTGATGGTGGCCTTTGATGTGGTGTCGCGCTGGTTGCGTCACCGCGGTTACGATGTGACTTATGTGCGCAATATCACCGATATTGACGATAAGATTATTCGCCGTGCGCAAGAAAACAACGAGCCGTTTGAGCAGTTGGTTGAGCGCATGATTGCCGCGATGCATGAGGATGAAGGCCGTCTTAATGTGCTACGTCCCGACCAAGAGCCACGTGCCACAGGTCATATCGATGGCATGTTTAAGATGATCCAAACCCTGATAGATAAAGGGTTTGCTTATGCTGCGGCTAACGGTGATGTCTATTACCGTGTGGCTAAGTTTGCAGGCTATGGCAAGTTATCACGCCGTAATATCAAAGATTTAAAAATCGGTGCGCGCATCGAAGTGGATGAAGCTAAAGAAGATCCACTAGATTTTGTTTTGTGGAAAGCCGCCAAAGCGGGTGAGCCCAGCTGGCAGTCACCTTGGGGCGCAGGCCGTCCGGGTTGGCATATTGAGTGTTCAGTGATGTCCACTTGCTGCTTGGGTGACAGTTTTGATATTCATGGCGGTGGTCCAGACTTAGTCTTCCCGCACCATGAAAACGAAATTGCACAAAGTGAAGCGGCGACCGGTAAACAGTATGCAACCACTTGGATGCATGCTGGAGCGGTGCGCGTAGATGGCGAGAAGATGTCCAAATCCTTGGGTAATTTCTTCACTATTCGTGATGTGTTGGAAAAGTATCACCCCGAAGTGGTGCGTTACCTATTAGTGTCCAGCCATTACCGCAGCGCGATTAACTACTCAGAAGATAACTTGCGTGAAGCAAAATCGGCGCTTGAGCGTTTTTATCTGACCTTGAAAGGTGTTGAAACTGCGCCTGCTGCCGGTGGCGAAGCCTTTGTTGAACGCTTTAATAAAGCCATGGACGATGACTTTAACGCACCAGAAGCCTGTTCAGTGCTGTTTGAAATGGCCCGCGAAGTCAATCGCCTCAATAGCCAAGACCCAGCGGCGGCAGCAGGTTTAGCGGCGCGCATGCGTGAACTGGGCGCTGTGTTAGGTATCTTGCAACTGGAACCGAATGCGTTTTTACAAGCCGGCTCGGACAAGGTGGATGCGGCACAAGTTGAAGCGCTGATTGCAGCGCGTTTGGCGGCACGTCAAAATAAAGAATGGGCTGAATCAGACCGTATTCGTGACGAGCTCACTGCGATGGGTATTGTCTTGGAAGATGGAAAAGATGGAACCGGTTGGCGCTTTGCTGATCAGTAACATCCTGTGTTGTAGCTGCACTGTATTGACCGGTGCAGCTACAAAAAAGTTATGTAACTTATTGAAATAGAAGTGGAGAGCTTGATGCGCCTTTTTTTAACCCAGCCGCTGCGCTGTATGCTTGGTGGAGCTGTAGTAGCAGGTTGTTTAATCTTGCCAAGCATGGCTATTGCGCAAGACGTTGATAACAAGTATGACGAGGAGCAGTGGCAGGATTTTGGTGAAAACGAAGATCCTTGGGAGTCGATGAATCGTGCGGTGTTTCGTTTTAACGATACGCTCGACCGCTGGGCGCTCAAACCTGTAGCTAAGGGTTACCGCGCTGTGACACCTAATGTGGTTGAGGATGGTGTGCATAATGTGTTTCGTAACTTAGGTGAAGTGCGCAACTTAGCTAACAATGTGCTGCAGTTTAAGATGCATGATGCGGGTGTGGATACTGCACGCTTCTTCTTTAACACTACTTTTGGTGTGCTAGGTTTCTTTGATGTGGCCACTAAAATGGGCCTGCAGCGCAATGATGAAGATTTTGGTCAGACGCTGGGCGCTTGGGGTGTGAAAAGTGGTCCGTATGTTGTGTTGCCATTAATGGGACCAAGTACCGTGCGTGATACCGTATCTTTATACCCAGAGAGCTACACCAGCCCTTACCGTTATATCAATGATGTACCTGTACGTAACAGTATGTTCGCGCTGAATCTGGTGGACACTCGTGCCAAGTTGTTATCGGCTGAACGATTGATTACCGGTGATAAATATCGTTTTGTACGTAATGCGTACTTACAGAACCGTGAGTTTAAAGTTAAAGATGGCAATGTCGTTGATGACTTTTAATCCGGCAAACTAAGATGGGTCGCCAAGGATGGCGACTGATTTTTATCGCTTAGGTGTGTTACGCAATGGGCGCTTCACAGATTCCAGCAGAACCACCTCCATATCCAAAGTAGCCTGCAGCTCATTTATACGAGCTGAGCTCTAGTATGCAGGATGCACAGATCACTTGAATCACCGCGGCGATAAGAGTACCTTTTGCGCTTAGACATGATTGGCGAATAAAGTAATGTATTCGACTCCGCAACACAGCAGTCTAGAGGCTGCATCCGCAGAGCTGTTAGTTTTACAAAAACAGCGCGCACTCTTAATCGAAGATCAAGTGGCCGGTCAGTTGCTGCAACAGCAGATACGACCTGCTACACCTTGGCAGGCGCAAGGCATTGTTTTTGAGCACTATATTGTTCCTGCGCTCTATTTGACCGGTGATTCGCTGGATTACTTTGTCTTACCTGATGGGCGTCTTTTTTTATATCTTGCCGATGTATCGGGTAGTGGTACAGCCGCTGCACTGATTAGTATGCTCCTTAAAAGTATTGTGCAAGAGTATGTGTTCAGCCATCCAGCATCGAATGTTGATCCAGATATGACGCCTGCTGCCTTGCTGACGTATTTAAATCAGCGCTTATTGAGTTACGGCTCTGATCGACATATCACTTTGATCTGCATGATCGTCGATACGACGCGAGCTGTGTTGCAATGGAGCGTAGCGGGTCATCTACCTTCGCCTATTTTATACACTGCAGGACGCGCAGTTTTTTTACGCGGTAAGGGGCAGCCTGTGGGCTTGTTTGAGCAAGCGACCTTTAATGATGAGCAGATGCCGTTGCCAGAGGCCTTTAGCTTAAGTTTATTTTCCGATGGTATTTTTGATGTGCTACCCGAAAAGCACTTGATTACCAGTGAAGCAGCCTTGCCCAAGTTGATTCGTGCCGTACAGGGTGACTATGGCGCTGCGCTAGAGCGTTTAGGGCTGGCTAACTGCAGCAATATGCCCGATGATATCGCCATGCTGGTGCTGAGCAGGAATCTTGCATGAGTGATGGTAAAATTCAGTGTGCTGAATACAACGATACTTTTGTTTTAAAGTGTGTGGGTGATGTGCGCTTAACTTTTTGTTCGGCGTTGAATGAAAAAATCGAAAAAATTCTTAAAGAACATTCGCTTAAATCCATAGTGATTGATCTGACCGAAGTGATCAGTATCGACAGCACAACTTTAGGGTTGCTGGCGAAGCTGTCTATTTTGTCCAAGCGTAAATTCGGTATGCTGCCCACTTTGGCCAGTACCAATCCGGATGTGAGTCGTGTATTGGACTCAATGGGCTTTAATCAAGTGTTTAATCTGGTGCATACACCAGCGCCGTGTCCTGAGTGTTTGGATGACCTGCCTGAGCAGGATCAGTCTGAGGCAGTGGTGAAGGAGCGTGTGCTGGAAGCTCATCAAATCTTGATGAGTCTCAATGAGTCCAATCGAGACGAATTTCGCGACTTAGTCAGTGCGTTAAAAAGTACCGCATCTTAAATAAGGGCTTAAAACTTGAGCGCTATCGGTTGAGATCAGCCGGTAGCGCTCAAGTTGTTTAACGAAACAGCTTTTCTAGCTTTTCTTGATCATTGGCAAAGGCACGAATGCCTTCGGCAAGTTTTTCTGTAGCCATCGCATCTTGGTTGTGCGCCCAACGGAAATGCTGTTCATCAATAGCACTAGGTGTTTCGCCTGGGCTATTTTCCTGCAGCTTACGCTCCAAAAAACCTTCGTCTAAACTCAACTGCTCAAGTAGTTCAGGGCTGATGGTCAGACGGTCACACCCTGCCAGCGCTTCGATTTGGCCAAGATTACGAAAACTTGCGCCCATCACTATCGTAGCGAAGTGATTGCTTTTGTAATAGTTGTATATACGCGAGACCGACTGTACTCCTGGATCTTCAGCACCGGTGTAATCACGCCCTTCAGATTTTTTATACCAGTCATAAATACGCCCAACAAAAGGTGAGATTAAAAACACACCGGCATCGGCACAGGCTGCGGCTTGGGCAAATGAAAATAACAATGTCAGGTTGGTTTGGATATTAAGCTGCTCTAAGCGGCGTGCGGCTTGGATACCTTCCCAAGTTGCAGCGATTTTGATTAAGACGCGTTGGCGATCCACACCCTGCTGCTCGTAGCGATCAATCAAGCGCAGTGCATATTCAAAGGTGGCTTGCTCATCAAAGGATAAGCGTGCATCCACTTCGGTCGAAATGCGCCCTGGAATTAACGCTAAAATTTCGCTGCCGACAGACACAGCAAACTGCTCACAAGCGGCTTGTGGTTGGCCTGAGAAGCCCTGCTTGATTTTTTCCAGCATCTGCGCATAGCGTGGAAAAGTTGCGGCTTTGAGCAGTAATGAAGGGTTAGTGGTGGCATCCACTGGCTGTAAACGAGTAATGGCGTCTAAATCGCCAGTGTCTGCCACGACAGTCGTAAAGCGTTTTAATTGTTCTAGTTTTGACGGCATAGTATGGGCTGCAATATTGGACTGAAAAATAATTTACAGAACATAACTGAGCACGCAAATGGATGCAATGGATTATCGCTGATTAGCGACCTTCGAGAACCGCAACCGCTTGATCATAGACGCGTAGGGGGTCATCGGTTTTATAAATATCCGCCGACAGCAACTGACGAAAACGTCGAGCACCTTGAAAGCCTTGCGCAATGCCTAAAATATGACGGGTGACATGCGGTGCTTTGCCACCTTTGGCAATATGCTCCACTAAATATGGACGCAATTGTTCCAGAATAGAGGTGCGCGTGATATCGCGTTGGGCGTCACCAAACAGCTTGTGGTCCACTTCGCTGAGCAACCAGGGGTTGTGGTATGCCTCGCGACCCAGCATGACACCGTCAAACGTTTGTAAGTGTTCGCTGCATTCTTCGAGGGTTTTAATACCACCATTTAAGATAAATTCTAAATCCGGAAAGTCTGTGGTGAGTTGTGCGGCAATATCGTAACGCAGGGGCGGGATATCACGATTTTCTTTAGGTGATAAGCCTTCTAAAATCGCAATGCGCGCATGCACAGTAAAACTATGACAACCTGCCTCGCTGACGGTGCCGATAAAATCGCACAACTCAGCGTAACTGTCACGGCCGTTAATACCAATACGGTGTTTAACAGTGATGGGGATTTGCACTGCATCTTGCATCTGCTTGACGCAATCGGCCACGAGCTGGGGGTGCCCCATCAAGCAAGCGCCAATCATATTGTTTTGTACGCGATCACTGGGGCAACCAACGTTGAGGTTAACTTCATCAAAGCCTGCTACTTCAGCCATTTTTGCACAGGTGGCTAGATCTGCAGGGTTGCTGCCACCTAATTGTAAGGCTAACGGGTGCTCAGATTGATCATGCTGCAAAAAGCGCGCGCTATCGCCGTAGATTAAAGCACCGGTGGTAACCATCTCTGTATAGAGCAGGGCGCGCTTAGAAATGAGCCTTAAAAAGTACCGGCACTCATAAGTAGTCCAGTCCATCATAGGTGCAACGGAAAAGCGGCGGTTGACTGTGTTCATATGGTTTTCAGCTCAGTAATAGCAATTGGGCTGCGCTTGCAGGCTATTTTATAAAGGTATTTCATGATGTTAAAAATAAGCAGCGCCTAATCTTAAGCGCTAAACTTACTTTTTAAATTCACCTTCACCACCAGCGGTTCTGCAGCATGCGCGCAGCAGGGCAGGATCTCATCTTGGCGCAGATAGGCCAGAGGAGTGGTGTTGTACTTTACGCTACCGGCGCGCAGGGTTACGCGGCAGGCGCCGCAGTAACCGCTACGGCACTGGTACTCGACTTGATGGCCGGTACGCTCTAAGCCTTCAAGTAGCGTTTCTGATTCCTCTAATTTAAAAATTAGATCTTCAGTAATGACTTGGATTGGATTGTTCACTTAAAGCTCGAAATCGCCAAGGTCCTCAGCAGAAACAGCTGAGTTGATTTGCCCAACAAGGTAGGAGCTGACTTCTACTTCTTGTGGTGCAACCTGTACGTTATCCGACACCAACCAGGCGTTAATCCATGGAATGGGGTTGTGTGAAGCATTGCTAAATGCAGGCTCAAGACCTACTGCATGCATACGCAGGTTAGTAATGTACTCAATATACTGGTTTAGAATACCTTCGTTTAAACCAATCATTGAGCCACCTTGGAACAGGTATTTAGCCCATTCTTTTTCTTGGTGTGCTGCGTGCTTAAAGATTTCTACGCTTTCGGCATAGCAGGAGCGGGCGACTTCAGCCATTTCTGGATCATCGTGACCGTCTTGCATGATATTGATGATGTGCTGGGTACCTGTGAGGTGCAGCGCTTCATCGCGGGCAATCAGGCGGATGATTTTTGCGTTACCTTCCATCAAACGGCGCTCAGCAAAGGCAAATGAGCACGCAAAGCTGACATAGAAACGGATCGCTTCCAGCACGTTAACGCTCATCATGCACAAGTACAGTTTACGCTT
>JAAZCO010000121.1 GCA_012513235.1 Gammaproteobacteria bacterium | reverse complement strand
TAAAGATGCCGACGGCAGCATACCAATGGAGCCGGTCAACATTGAAGCTTGATCCGATAGAATATCACCAAACATATTTTCTGTGACAATCACATCAAACTGCTTTGGCGCACGCACCAACTGCATGGACGCGTTGTCCACATACAGGTGGCTGAGTTCAACATCTGGGTAATCTTTAGCGACTTCGATCACCACTTCACGCCATAGACGGCTGGATTCCAATACGTTGGCTTTATCCACCGAGCATACTTTCTTGCCGCGTAAACGCGCCATATCAAAGCCTACTTTAGCAATACGACGGATTTCGCTCTCTTTGTACGGCAGCGTGTCATAGGCCATGCGCTCGCCATTTTCCAGCGTCACAGTTTCACGTGGGCTACCAAAGTAGATACCACCGGTTAACTCACGCACGATCAGAATATCTAAACCCGACACCACTTCAGGCTTTAGCGTTGAAGCTTCAGCCAACTGTGGGTAAAGAATCGCTGGACGCAAGTTACCAAACAAACCCAACTCAGAACGGATTTTTAACAAGCCACGCTCAGGACGAATTGCGCGATCAAGGTTGTCCCACTTAGGACCACCTACAGCGCCGAGCAAGATCGCATCAACTTCACGCGCTAGCGCTAAGGTCGAATCAGCCAAAGGCACGCCGTGTTTATCAATGGCTGCGCCACCTAACTCGCCTTCAACCAACTCAAAACCCAAGTTAAATTTTTCGTTGGCCAACTCTAAAACTTTAACCGCTTCACGAGTGATTTCTGGACCGATGCCATCACCAGGTAATACTAAAATCTTTTTAGACATTTCAAATACTCAGCGCCGTTGTGATTGCACAGCAGCGCATTTAGTTAAATTAAAGGGCGTCAAGCACCTATGATTAAAGAGCGTCAAACAGCCATGGGTTAGCTTTTTTATAGCCCACTTCAAACTCACGAATCTGCTCAGCATCTTGCAAAGTCAGACCAATATCATCCAGACCATTAAGCAAGCAGTGCTTACGGAAGGCATCGACTTCAAAACTGTACTGCACGCCATCTGGACGCGTGACTGTCTGCGCTGCTAAATCAACAGTAAGCTCATAGCCTTCAGTCGCTTCAGTCTGTGCAAACAATTCATTCACTTCAGCAGCGGTTAAAATAATCGGCAATAAACCATTTTTAAAGCTGTTGTTGTAGAAAATATCAGCAAAGCTTGGCGCGATAATCGCACGGAAACCGTACTCTTCTAATGCCCAAGGTGCGTGTTCACGGCTCGATCCGCAACCAAAGTTTTCTTGCGCCAGCAAGACGCTAGCACCTTGGTAACGTGGCTGATTGAGGACAAATTCAGTATTGATTGGACGCTTGCTGCTGTCCTGATCAGGCTGACCTTCATCTAAATAACGCCATTCATCAAATAAGTTAGGACCAAATCCGGTGCGCTTAATCGACTTCAAAAACTGCTTTGGAATAATCTGGTCAGTGTCCACGTTGGCGCGATCCAACGGAGCAACCAAACCCTGATGTTGAGTAAAGGCTTTCATGCTGATGCTCCTTCTTTCATTAGTTCACGCACATCAACAAAGTGGCCTTTGACCGCCGCGGCAGCTGCCATGGCTGGACTGACCAAGTGCGTACGACCGCCATTGCCCTGACGACCTTCAAAGTTACGGTTCGACGTGGATGCGCAATGCTCGCCGCTACCCAATTTATCGGGGTTCATCGCTAAGCACATGGAGCAGCCTGGCTCACGCCATTCAAAACCAGCTTCCAAAAAGATCTTATCCAAACCTTCTTCTTCAGCTTGTTTTTTCACCAAACCTGAACCCGGCACGACTAAGGCTTGAATGACATTACTGGCCACTTTACGCCCTTTAGCCACTTCGGCTGCCGCGCGTAAGTCTTCGATACGTGAGTTGGTGCACGAACCAATAAACACACGATCCAATTTAATATCAGTGATCGCTTGGTTGGCTTGTAAGCCCATATATTTCAGCGCACGGGTAATTGAATCACGCTTGGTTGGGTCAGTCTCTTGCGCAGGATCTGGCACATTGGCATCAACTGGCAGCACCATTTCTGGCGAAGTACCCCAGCTGACTTGCGGAATAATATCTTCAGCGCGCATTTCTACGATGGTGTCAAAATGAGCATCGTCATCCGAGACTAAATCTTGCCATGCAGCGACTGCTGCATCCCAATCTGCGCCTTTAGGTGCATAAGGACGGCCTTCAACGTAATCGATGGTTTTCTGGTCAACCGCAACCATACCGACACGTGCGCCTGCTTCGATGGACATATTACACAAGGTCATACGACCTTCCATCGACAGATCACGAATCGCACTGCCAGCAAACTCCAGTGCGTGACCATTACCACCCGCGGTACCGATTTTACCGATAATCGCTAAGACGATATCTTTTGCTGTGACGCCAGCCGGTACTTTGCCTTCAACACGCACTTGCATGTTTTTCATTTTCTTGGCGACAAGGCACTGAGTGGCCAATACGTGCTCAACTTCCGAGGTGCCGATACCGTGCGCTAATGCACCAAAGGCACCGTGGGTTGAGGTGTGTGAGTCACCGCAGACAACCGTCATACCCGGCAAGGTTGCACCCTGCTCTGGGCCAATCACGTGCACAATACCTTGGCGCACGTCGTTCATTTTAAATTGCAGAATGCCGTACTCGTCGCAGTTATCATCCAAGGTTTGCACCTGAATACGCGACACATTATCAGCGATTGCCGCAATACCACCGTCACGCTCTTTTTTAGTGGTCGGGACGTTATGGTCTGGCGTGGCGATATTACTATCAATGCGCCAAGGCTTACGATTAGCCAAACGCAGACCTTCAAAAGCCTGGGGTGACGTCACTTCATGCAAAATATGGCGGTCGATGTAAATTAACGAAGAGCCGTCATCGCGGCGTTTAACTTCGTGCATCTCCCAGAGTTTGTCGTAAAGCGTTTTTCCAGCCATTAGACCGTCCTCATCAGTGTTATGTGCAGTGGCCATTCACCTACTGCTTATGGGTCTATCTTATGAGCAGTATTCGAATAACTCAAATTGATATTTCTTATCCATTAGATTCCACTTAGGAATAGCAGTATAGTTTCAGTTATTCAATTGACTCACTGAGGTGCGACTGATGGATTTAGCCAACCTGCAGACTTTTATTGCCATTGCCGAGCAACACAGCTTCTCACTGGCTGGCGCACGCTTGCATGTCACCCAGCCCGCCATCAGCAAACGCGT
>JAAZCO010000015.1 GCA_012513235.1 Gammaproteobacteria bacterium | reverse complement strand
TGCGCACAACTGCTCATCACTGACATCTTGGCCGTTAATACGCACTCGCTCATTGTAATGCAGCAAGTGTGGCGAGCTGTACACCCCCACACTTAAACCTTGCTGAGCGACTAAACTGGCTAAAAAAGCACAGGTCGAACCCTTACCATTGGTACCGGTCACAGTGACAATTTTTTCAGCAATACGCGGCAATCCTAAGCGCTGCGCAACGTCTTGGACACGAGCCAACCCCATCTCAATTTCACTTGGATGCAACTGCTCTAAATAGCTCAACCACTGTTCAAGAGTACGCGCGCTCATATGTTATACCTGCGCTGATGCAGATTCAGTTACATCACCTGCTAACTCTTCTACTGCAACCTCAACAGTTTCATCTGCCGCCACGCTAGGCACATTCATCAGTTGACGTAAGACACTCGCCACACGTGGACGCAATTGCTCACGCGGGATGATCATATCAATCGCACCGTGCTCCAGCAGGAACTCACTGCGCTGGAAACCTTCTGGCAACTTTTCACGCACAGTTTGTTCAATCACGCGTGGACCAGCAAAACCGATCAGTGCTTTAGGCTCAGCCACAATGATATCGCCCAACATAGCCAAGCTAGCAGATACACCGCCGTAAACTGGGTCAGTCAGTGCTGAAACAAAAGGAATACCTTCTTCACGCAAACGTGCAATCACTGCTGAAGTTTTGGCCATTTGCATCAAAGAAATCAGTGCTTCTTGCATGCGTGCGCCACCTGACGCAGAGAAGCAAATCATCGGGCAACGCTGCTCAAGCGCCACATTAGCTGCTTGGACAAAACGCTCACCAACAATGGCACCCATTGAACCGCCCATAAAGGCAAATTCAAAAGCTACAGCGACAACTGGCATACCTTCAAGCGTACCGCTCAGAGCAACTAAAGCATCTTTTTCACCGGTTTGCTTCTGCGCTGCAACTAGACGGTCTTTATACTTTTTGCTATCACGGAATTTAATGCGGTCAACCGGCTCAAGGTCAGCGGCGATTTCTGTACGACCTTCTTTATCTAAAAAGATATCTAAACGCGTACGCGCATTAATACGCATGTGATGATTACATTTGGGGCACACGTCTAAATTCTTTTCTAATTCAGGCTTATAGAGCGCAGCCTCACAGGATGGACACTTGTGCCACACGCCATCCGGTACTGAACTTTTTCTCGCATCAGAGCGCATAATTGAAGGAATTAGTTTATCGACTAACCAGTTGTTCATCAGCTATCTACTCCGCATGGGGCCAGTGGCTATGCCCTGCACCCTCTAGAAAATATATTTAATAATCAGGTTACTGACGGCATTTCAAAGTCAGCCGTCACATTGCTGTGCATTTTTAATCTGCACAGCATATAAGAACTGACGCACTTTATCTGCGTCTTTTATACCGTGACTGGCCTCTACACCACCACTCACATCCACGGCCCAAGGCTGCACTTCATGCATAGCTTGGGTGATATTATGCGCATTTAAACCGCCGGCTAAAATCAGCGGTTTGGCTAAGTGACTGGGTATTTGCGCCCAATCAAAGCGCTCACCGGTACCGCCAGGCACACCCGGCACCCAAGCATCCAGCAAAATACCTTGCGCGCCAGTGTATTGCGCAGCGCGCTGAGCTATATCAACACCCGGCTGCATGCGTAATGCACGAAAATAAGGTCTAGAAAAACGCTCGCAAAACTCGGGGGTTTCATCACCGTGAAACTGTAAAACATCCAATGGCACCACTGCCAATACGGCATTGATTTCGTCTTGTGAGGCATTCACAAACAAGCCTACTGTGGTTACAAAAGGCGGTAAAGCCGCCACAATCTTTTGTGCTTGCGCCGCATTCACGGCACGCGGACTCTTGGCATAAAACACCAAGCCAATAGCATCAACACCCGCTTGCGCCACAACTAAAGCATCTGCTACCGAGGTAATACCACAAATTTTAGTTCGTACTCGCATCACCATGCTCTTCACGCCTACTCAAAAATATCAGGTAAGCCTGACAAGAAATGCGGCCCCAAGTAACGCTGAGGCAACTCAAACTGCTCAGGGTACTCAACGCCCACCATATATAAACCATGGGGAGCAGCAGTCACACCACCAGCGGTACGATCACAACTCTCTAGCACTTGTTGCGCCCATGCTACCGGACGCTCACCGCCACCAATCATCATTAATACACCGGCAATATTGCGCACCATATGATGCAAAAATGCATTAGCACGCACATCAATAATGATCAACTTACCAAACTCTAAAACCTGCAAATGATAAATAGTACGCACCGGCGACTTAGCTTGGCAGCCAGCAGCACGCAAGGCATTAAAGTTATGCGTACCCACTAGGCAGGAGGCTGCTTGGCGCATTTTTTCCACGTCCAGTGTTTGGTAAGTCCAAGTCACTTCTTCAGACAAGTGCGCTGGACGCACTTCATCACTGTAAATCACATAGCGATAGCGGCGTGCTATAGCACTGAAACGCGAGTGAAAATCCTGCGGCATGGGTTGCGCCCACACCACACTGATATCTTTAGGCAAATAACGATTAGCACCCATCACCCAAGCACGCATTGGACGGCTAATCGTCGTATCAAAATGCACCACTTGACTACAAGCATGTACCATGGCATCTGTACGTCCAGCACAACTTAAACGCACTGGCTGACCGTTATTGATCTGCTGCAATGCGTCTTCTAAATGCCCCTGGATACTAGGAGTTCCCTCAGCCTGCAATTGGAAGCCATGGTAATTTGAGCCTTTATACTCAACCCCAAGCGCAATTCTAAAGCTTGGCGTAGCAGCCTCTAAGCCTGCGACTGAGGTCACAACCGATGCAGTCATTTTACAAGCTGAGTCAATAACTGGCGCGCTTGCTCTTGCTGCTCAGGCGTACCCTGCTCAATCACTTCATGTAAAATATTACCCGCACCTTGTATATCACCTTGCTCAATATAAGTACGTGCTAAATCCAGTTGCGCGGTGGCGTCATCTGCATGAAGGACAAAATCAAGATCATCTAAAAACACAGTCTCATCAGCACTATCAGCAGCAGGAGCAACAGGATTAGTTAGCTCAATATTTTCAAAATCCAACTCAGCAAAATCACTGTCAGTGATAACCGTCTCCGTCACTTGTGTTTCATTGAGCTCAAGACCTGCAAAATCAAATTCTTCTGACAACTCAATCTCTGCTGTTGGCAAGGATTTCTTCTCGCCTATGTCCAGTGCTATATCATCAAAGGAGAATTCATCATCACTGAATTCTGATTGCGCAGACTTACTTGATTGCTCAGGCAACTCAAACCCTAAATCAAACTCAGCCTCAGCAGAATCAGTCGGCGCCTGTGTAGCATCGAGCTGTGCAGATAAATAATCCAATTCAGCATCTAAGTTCTCTGTCTCAGCGGCTGCACCAGGCAGTACCAACAATTGCGGATAACGCGCAGTAATCGCATCTATCTCAGCCTGCTCAGCACCAACATCTTGTAGCGCAGTCACTTGTGTTAAAAACGCACTTTGATCGTTCAACTCGGCATACACTTCAAGCAATTTTAATTGCAAATCAAGGCGCTGTGGCTCTTGATCAAGAGCGTTATGTAGAACTTCAGCTGCTTGCGTAAAGCGCGCAAAACTCATATAGCCATTGGCTTCAACCAAGGGATCAGTCGCTTCTTGTCTAAACTTCGGCGATTGTGTTGCAGTGTTGCCCGCCTGCTGCTCAGTTAACGAAGCGTTAGCATCCGTTTGGAAAATATCATCATCTTGAGCGGGCTCAAGCGCGTTCGTATATTCAGGGGCAAAGCCTTGAGGTAATGACGGATCACTGTTGAGCTGCTGACGCGCCTTCCGGCGTGACAAGCCCAGCAAGCCCAATAACAAAGCAAGCACAGCACCACCGCCAGCCACTGCAACTACAGTGGGATTAGCCATGACCTGATCAACGATGCTTTTATTCTCAACTGCAGGTGCATCCTTGCCATCAGCAGCCGCTGCACCTGCATTTTGCGTTGTGGCGTCTTCTGCATAAGTTGGCGCAGTGCCAGCCAAAGCTGACTGATCGGCGTCTTGATCGACATCTGAGCCAGCTGCAAGCAACTCGTCCTGCTCAATAGGTGCAGAGGTGTCTTGCGTGTTCTGTGTTGCATCTAAGTCAAACTGTGCATCCAACTCAGCATTTTGTGCGTCCATTTGCTCAGTTAGATCTGCATT